>NZ_AP024325.1:1500000-1684880 GCF_018408855.1 Caballeronia sp. NK8
GGCGCGCCTGCGCCCGTCGATTGCGCAAATCCACTGCCGCGTGAACGGCAGTCGCCCTGGCCTACGGCTATGTGTCTTGGGTTCATTAGTGTGGCCATGCATTTTTGGCACGCAATTGAAGATCCTAAAGCGACCCGGCAGCGTTGCCAGCGCTGGCTCCAGCATGGATGGGCTACTCAGATTTGCGATGGACTACCCGGCGCTGCTCTTCTTGCCGGCCTGCGGCGGAGTAGTCTCTTTTGCGCTCCTGCGACTGAAGCGGAACTACGTCGAATACGGCGCGCTGTTGCTCCGCAACTCGCCTCGCGCGTGCAAGGCCGCACCCGTACCGACATCGAAGGATGCGCCGAATCGGGCAAGCTCTCTCGATACAGAGGAACTCGAACTCCGCATGCTCACCGCGTTGCTTGGCCTATGCGGGCTTCTCTCACATTCCCTCAACGACGGTCGCACACTCAGATGCATCTCGTCAGGTGAATCGAGCTTGGAAAAGCAGCGCTTGCTGAGCGACGCGACGTGCGCCCAGTGGATCGCCGTCAAAATTGTGCTCTTGAGCTCGGAGGCTATCGAAGATCGGCAACCAGCCTGGACCGATTTGAAGGATACCGCCGACGCGTCTTGCACCATGCGAGAAAGCATGGTCAGCCTCTGCGCCAGACCAACGCTCCTGGGCGTACAGTCGGCGAGCGCGGCCGTCGACGCGTTCGCGGCAAGGGTGGAAACATACAAGCTTTTGAAGCGGCAAACTCCATGCGGGGCACACTCGCCAGAATATTGATCCCGCGGTCTTAAAGCGCTTGCGTCCAGCTTAGATCGGCTGCTCCGGGCAGAAAGCCCACGATCGGTTGGTTGGTTAGCCAATGCCGCTGTAGCAAGCGTCGCAAAAGTCGCACTCTCCTCGACCGCGCGGTCACAGTAAAGGCTCGCGAAACGTCAAGAGCGTTGGGAAGTCGCTCCGGAGATTTCAGATCTGATTCCCGCTCATGCACGCCGACCTGACGTGGTCGCGCGCCAATCTTCGCCCCGCAGCCACAGCCCTCGACCGGAGAGCCACTGGTGGTGGGGTGCGAATGGCAACGACGATCAGTCAGGGCTGGTTCGTTGTGCCGCGGGTAGCGCTCTCTGACCGGGCGGGGTCATCAATGCGCGAGTTGCCAACAATACCAAACCGGCAGCTTTAAAGAGTCGTTTGCGAGAGCGGCGCTATCGCGCGAACGCGAAGGGCGTCAACCGTTCCGAGACGATGACGTTCGTCAATACACGTTGCAATGGCATTCCTGGAATGCCGGCCGGCACGCGCGCGCTACGGCGGCTCGTTCCCACCGCCCACAGCAAGGCATGCCACGTCGGCGCCGGCGAAGCCAAACGCCCGACATCTCTTGATTCCCTGCGTGCCAGTATCGGCATTGTCACGACACAAACCATTCGGTGCCGCCGGACATCACGCGATACCCTAAACATGATCGGGATTCGACAACTTTGTTGCCATAGCTCGACAGCCTCGCACAACTGCGCGTCATTCGCGTCAGCGAGCCAGTAAACTTGCAAGCCACCCAGCTGGAGACAGATTTCCATCAGTGTGACGTCGTTGACGTTGAATTCGCCAAACGAAAGAGCGGCCTTCTCATACACCGTCCCAAACCACTCGGCCTCGTGCGGCGTCAAGGATCCGACCAACACTGGAGTTTCAGCAGGAAGGTTGTCGGCTTGCCGAGGCAGAGGATCGAGCGACGACAGCCGAACCAACGACCCGACCGATATACGGCCCACCTCCGTTTCTATAATGCATGTCTCTGCATCCATACCGACCTCTTCTAGTTCGACGGATTAATCTTAGTAGTACCAACTTCTAAGCACGAACTGAGCGTATGATCTGTTCCGACAAATTCCAATGAAGGCCCAAATTAGGCCAGCAAGTGAGCTAAGCCATCCAACCGACGACCAGCGCATACGAATGGCGGCCCCGAATCCTCGGCTATCGGTGACTTCGAGCCGTCATCTTTTCTGTCTCTGCCCAGACGGCTGGCAACGCAAGTGCGGACTCGTCGATGTCGGCCTGGCTGGGATAGTGCCTGAGCAAGACGATTGCCAAACTTCGCACAAGATCTGCGCAATACGGCCCCCGTCCATTGGCGAGAGTTACGAGCAGATCGCGGGCGCCGGCGACTGCTCGCGTCCTTTCTTCAGCCGTGGTCATATGCATCCCAAGAACTGACCTTCTTACTCAAGTCAAGGTACTCGACAACGCCAGCGAATTGGCACCATCGATCCCAAACGTACTGAGCCTCGTCCGCGTGTCCGCTTCGACCTTCAAGCATGTAGAAACGGCCGGATTGGGTCGTGCCTTGAAGCGCTTTGGCATCGAAGCTTTCGATTGGGGAGCTCACTCGGCCGGTTCGGTCGTTCGCATTCAGACCGACAAAATGACGAGTTCGCTGCGGTAAGATTTCAAAGATGCGCCATTTGATTAGGCGGATGCGCGGTTCCTCAGGAACCGGCGGAAGTGGCCAGATGGGCATTATTGCCCCCTATTACAAGACTGACAGGATGCGATCCGGTCAGGCCGCCTAAACCAATAGAAAAGTTATAGGATTTATGTACTATCTACCCGCGGCGGCAATATAGAACGAGCGTTAGTGGAATTGTATTTTTTCTGCCCGGAGTTCTGACGAGTGTTTTCCCTGCCAAAGTAATTTTAGGCTAGTTTGCCGCGAAAACAAGCATCGCGCAAACCTCAGAACCGTTCGAGGCAGGCCATGCCCGCTTCTGCGGTTCGCCGCATCGCCTCGGGATCAACGAACAGGAATACGCCGTCGAACCGGCAAACAGTCGCGCACTGGAGATAAAGAGCGGCCGTGAAGGTCCCTCGCCTGATCTGCTGTCGGAGAACGCGAGCCGACATAGCAACGCCGATGGTGCCTAGCCGACGCGACAGCTCCTTCACATCGATCCATCGTTGTTCGGCCAGATCGGCGTCCAGGACGGCTGTTGCGCGGGCTTCCCAAGAATCGCACGAAGAAACGCTTGCCCAATTCGCTGGGCACACGGCACGAGTCGCTGAAACAACCTGAAGCAAGAAGACGAAGCGAAACGTCCCGCGCTGAATCTTACCCTCGACCGAACGCGCGGACTCTGCCACGCCTCGCGAAGCGAGGGATTTCGCGAGCTGAGCGTACCCCACCCCTTGGCGAGCGAGAATCACCCGGACAGTCCTGGACGCGAGTTCCGCCCACACAGCGTCCACCGCAGAGTGCGGTGCTCCTTGATTTTCCGCTGTCATGCACTACCCTATGGAGAGTGAAATCACTCACAGCTGCTACAGTCCTCTCTCTCCAAAAAAAACGTTTTCTCTGAGAGGAACCTTCCCTCGCCGCAAAGCAGGAAAATGGGCCGACCAGGTCCTCAAAAAACGCGGCCCAGAGAGAACGGTCGCTATGTATCCCATCCTCTACCTTGGCATCGAAGGCGTGCTATTTCGCGCTAGCGTTTGCCGTCATCCCCTTGCGCGGCGCGGCAGAGAGATTCCTCGCTCGGATCCGCTTCCGTTACTCGGGCTCGTATCGCACATCGTCCAACACCAGACCAATCTCCGAGTAGTTCTTAATAGTTGGTGGGTAGTCGACTACGGATTCCAACGCCTGATCAGTTGCCTTCCATCGCCCATCGCTCAGCGGACAGTCGGCGCGACCATCCCAGGAAATCGCCTACATCGAAAGGTAGCATACCAAGAAAGGGCTGATTTGCTTCGGGCAGACGTGAAGAAACGCGAGCCGACAGAGCTAACTATCTTGGATGCTTCGCGTGCTGCCATACCCATCGAATATTTGAATCGCTCGGTTTGGGTGCGCGGAGATCACACGGCGCATGTTAACGAATGTGCATCTAGATTACTGCATCTTTTGAATTACACCGGTCCAATCGACAACGAATCAAAGATTCCGAAAACAAGATCGCTTGGCTCGACTACTGGCTCGCCCGATGGCGAAGCCAATACGATAACGATGGTATCTGTATAGCATAAAATTGACAACATACACAAAGAAACTTAACTCCGGTAATTGTTAATCTTAATTATTATGTTGTACTTAGAATCGAGAAGTGAAATCTTCTCGTCCTCAGTGTGAACGAGCGCGAAGATTGACCTACTGGAACTGAAGAGCAGAGCGTCCTAATATTGGACTAACGTTTGTACCACTCGAGGAGGTGCATATGCGATAGCGGAGAGGCTTGCCTCAGTTAACACGGGAGTCCAAGAGGGCTCCGCCGACCGCGACCTTTGGGCTGAAATGAAGAGGGGTCGGCTGACCCAAGCGAACCCGAACCAGTCGACCCCCGGCGGTTTCACGAGAGAAACCGGCCTCAGCAACCTAATTCTCTCACCAACTCCGTCGGGCGTCAAAGCGATTTCTTTGTCTGGAGTAGACACTGAATTCGGTGGATGCGCTCGTCGGTTCTATCCTCAAGCTCCGGCCCCGAGCTTCGGTTGAAGCTCGCCTACCGGCACGCCGGCACCTGTCTGGGGACTACTGCCAGCTCGTCCACGCCCCGCGCGAATCGCGCGAGGCAAATGGTTTGGTTCCTGCGTTTTCAGACTCCCCAAAGCTGGCATCGAGGTTCGAGATGCACTCGGATCCCCTTTGCCATTTCGAGCCAGTCGCGCGTGCTGAAGCGAATCGATTTGCTTGCCGAACAGCTCGCTGCGTAAGGAGTTATCAAATGGATCACTCGACACTGCAATTGCGTCACGAATGGTTTGCGGAGGCCCAGTACTGCCTGGACGCGTACATGCGTTTGTACTTTCTTCGACGGAATAGGTTCGACCCAAATACCCTTGCAACTTTTCTCCAAGGACTTCGGGACATTCCGACGCAGCGAGACTATGTCTACGACCATGCGTACAAGGCCCGTCGACAACCGCTTCCCTATTGGATTACCGGCCAGCGACGGCGAATGATCGAAGCAGACAGATTGCTTGCAAAGCAATTCGTGGAAAAGTTGGTAGCGAACTACAACGCGCCGAGATTCCAAAGATCGACCTTTGGTCGCATTCGCGAAATGAACCGATCCTGAAGCCCTTCTACCAGCTGACCGTTGAATACGGAGAGCCGCGCGGCGGCTCTCTCCTTGGTCGACCCCGCGCTTGAATATCGCGCCGCGTCGAGTCTTTTAGCTCGCGCCTTGTGGCCGGGGGGACTCATGGCACGCCACCGAATAGTACTGAAAAAGCTTGCAGCGCTTCTTCTTGGACGCCGCCGGCGAATTGCGGAGGTAATCATGCCGAGATTCAGGTATTCAATGACGTTTGCCAAGCAGAAGCGCTTTAACCGAGAGCTTCGCGGTAAGGGCGAGGGAGCTGACTATCGTCCTTGGCTCACTGTTTCTGATGTTCCGTCCCGAGGCAGGTCGCATCGTCTTGCCTGCGCAAAAACCGGCTTTAGAACAATGCACTTTTTATCCGACCTCGAGTACGCAGCTTTCCTCGAAGCCTGGTGGGACGAATTCGTCAGGGATATTCGCGAACAATACCCCATCGACCTCAAGGCCACCCTTGCGATCGCTTGGAACCTCAATGTCAAGCATCCGGTAGACCCTCGAACCGGCCTTCTTCTCACTCAAACGACCGACTTGCTGTTGACAAAAAGAGCCGCTAGCGTGGCGCCGAGTTACGCAGCTTGGGCCGTCAAGAGCCGCCAGCAATTAACCGAGAAGCGGACGTTGGAAAAGCTCGAGATCGAACGCCGCTACTGGGAAAGCCGCGGCGTTCCTTGGACCCTGGTCATAAGCGACGGGCTCAATTCGGCTCGGGCGTTGAACCTCGATTGGCTCTTCAACTTCGAATTGGCTCTACGCGGTAACACTCGCGTAGACCAAGCGTGTGTCGCACGGGTACTTGCTGCGACTCGTAAACGGCGTGCCGAACCTGCCTCTCTCGTGTGCCGCCACCTCGACAGGCTTTGGCTGACTGAAGGCGGTGCTCATCTCACAGCGTTTCGCTTCCTGCTGTTCGCGAGAGTTCTGAAGTGCAGTTTGAATGTAGGTACGTTTGCCGACCAACCTCTTTGCTCATTCACATCATGAACACAACCTACTTCCTCAAACGCAAGCACCAACCGCGCGAAGGCCAGGAGCTTCAGAGTCCGCGACATGTGATTCTCTACACCGGTATCGCCGATGTAAATCTTTACTTTCGCTTCGATCGCACAGTCATTGTAGGGAGACCCGCTGTCTACCTGGCGATCGACCCCTTCAGTCGCCTCGTACTCCGACACTCCGTCCGATTCGAGCCGAAATGTGGAATTCCTGACCGATCTCTTTGATAGCGACGCGTTCGCCGCTACCAACTCCTCCTCACATCATGGATACCACCTACTCCCCACCTGCACTAGCGGTCGGAATGCTGCTGCGGGACCCTACCAGCAAAGCAGTTTATCGAGTCGTCACTCCGGAAGGAGCCGGCCAGTTCGTCGCCCTTTACGACATCGGCAAAGGGCAGAACACCTGGCCCGAGCCGATATCCGCAGATGAGATCCGTCGGCGAATGGACCCGAGCGGACCGTCGGAGGACCGGCTTACCGTAGAAGCCGCTGACCCCTGGTCGTTGGAAAACCGGCCGCCACGGTCAGGATATGATCAAAGTCGGTTGGACAGCGATTGGCATCTCATCGAAGCCCTCCTTACGAGGCCGACTGCGTTCCGTCTCATGCTCCCCAAGTACCGAAACGGCATACTGAACGAGCACGCTCGACTGAACCACACAACGCGGCAAAAACTTACTCGTCTGCTTAGGCGGTATTGGCAGCGCGGTCTGACCCGTTCGGCACTCATGGACGATAGAAATCTGTGCGGGGGCAAAGACAAAGTCAAGATCTTCAAGAATGCAAAAAGCGGAAGGCGTCCACGAAACAACTATCCTGGCCTGCCTCTTAACGAGATCGCACGTCAGATATTTAATCAGGCTGCTGATTGGCTCTTACAGGACTGGAAGCATAGGACTTACCGAGAAGCGTTAGAAGAATACGCTGCGAAGTTCTGTGTCGGAAGAACGGCTCTGGATGCGCGAGGTCGAAAAATCGCTATCCAAGCCACCGATCGAAGATTCCAGCCGACCGCGCGACAACTGCAGCATCTCGTGCTGCGGTGGCGCCCCCACGCCGTTGTCAAACGCTCCAAGCTCGGAAAGCGAAAGTTCGAACTGATCGGGCGCGCCTTCAATGGCCGGGCGGACCAACATGTGACCTGCCCTGGTTACGCAGTTATCGACGCCACAATAGCCGATGCTTACCTTCTTTCCATCTTCGACCGGATTTCCCTCGTCGGGCGGCCGACCATTTATTTCGCCATCGACCTGTTCAGTCGCCTCATTGTAGGGATCTACGTCGGATTCGAGCCTCCTTCGTGGGTCGCCGCCATGATGTTACTGACCAATGTCGTAACACCGAAGGTAGCCTATTGCGCGCAATTCGGAATAACAATCTCCGAGGATCAGTGGCCGTGTCATCACATGCCGACAACACTGTTCGGTGACAAAGGCGAAATGATGAAGGTACGCGCAGGGCAACTTCTCAGCAGTGAGTTTGGCATCCACATCGAAAACGCGCCGTCGGGCAGGCCAGACGCCAAATCGATCGTGGAACTGCGTTTTAACACCATCCAGCGTCCATGGGGAGCCTTCATGCCGGGCTACGTCGACAGGGACTACGATGAACGTGGTTCTCGCGACCCTCGTCAAGATGCCGCACTGACCTTGTACGAATTCACCCAGATCATTATCTTGGCCGTCCTGCGGCATAACGCAGCACCGATTTCGGACTTTCCACCCATTCCCGATTTGGTTGCTGAGGGCGGAGCGCCCACTCCTCTCGAACTCTGGGACTACGGGATTTCCTCAACAGGCGGGCTCCTTAGAAATGACTCTGTCGAAACTGTTCGACGGTACGTGCTTCCACGCGAAAGAGCGACTGTAACTCATAAAGGGATCGAGTTTGGCAAGTATTACTACCTTTGCCCAGCGGCAAGAGACGGCGACTGGCTCATCAAGGGACGCGACGCTCGATGGACCGTGGAGATCGCATTTGATCCAAGCAACCTTGATTGTATCTACCTGTGCGAAGACGGCCGGTTCGAAAAGTGCACAAAAGCCGGGACCAACTCAAAGTACGTTGATCGTGAAGGGGTTTCAATGGCGGAACGTAATGTTCTCGAGGACCGGCAGAAGGCAAATCTTGAACGCGCGAAGGACGATGACTTTGCATTTAGGGTGAGCGCAAAGGAGATTGACAACAAAATTGTTAAGGAAGCGGCCAAGAAGACGAAGGAATCGTTGAAAGAAGCGGGTCTTCGCAAGCCTCAAGTCTACGATTTACGCAAAACACGCGAACGCGAGCGCGCCGCGGAGCGTGAGCATCTGACGGATGTCGAAGCCGATTTTATCGCATCTGTCGCCGACGAACGTAAGTCACGCTCGGACCTTCACTTCAACCAAATTTCGAAGCAGCGCGGCGCTGCAAGACGCCGCATAACTTCCTCAATGCGCGCTCATCAACAAGCCGCAGTAGAAACTGTGCGCATGAGCAGGAAGAGCAAGACCTTAGACATTCTCAAGCAAATTAGGAGGTAATCATGGACTTCCATCCAAATCTCGACACCGAAGAGCAAGCTCAGGAAGACGCTTCGACGTCTGACCTGAAGTTCGTCGACGCCATTTACGTGCCCCGCGATGAGGATCTTGGAGTCGACAATCCGCTGATTCGATCTCTTCCCATCTACATCAACTCCGAATCAGTTCTGGAGGCATTCTCAAACGCACCACAGTTCTGTCTAACCGACCGGCAACTGCCAGCTAGCTCCCGGATTCAGAGAGTCGCCTCACTCGGAACCTACTTTGATTCGCTGACATGCCATCCCACTCTTATCGACTCAATCTTTCGGCTAATCATCGAGGGATATATGTGGCGCAATCCCTGGGACCACTCGCAGGAGGTCATCCGGTCGCGCTATGCCGCGTCGATGGGTAAAAAAACGATGACCCCTGTGCTCCCGTTCCGACCGGCGCACTCGGCCGTCATGGCCCTGACCGGCGTATCCGGGGTCGGAAAATCGACATCCGTATATCGCACGCTTTCTTTCGTGCCGCCCGTGATTCGTCATGAAAGGCTCGCGGGCAGCAACCTTCAGGTCGTGTGGCTCAAAGTAGATTGTCCGCCGGACGGAAGCATCAAGCAACTTTTTCGGTGGATTTTGATTGAATACGACCGCCTGCTCGGCACCCACTATGAGCAAGAAGTTGGCAAGGCGGCTCGACTGGACCAGCTGATGAACAAGGCCGCTGCTGTCGCACGATACCATCACACCGGTCTGATCGTCGTAGATGAAATCCAGTTTGCGGCTAGGGGAGCGGCAAGGCGAGGTGATCCCTTCATGGATTTCTTCGTAACGTTCACCAATATTGCGCAGATCCCGATGTTGGTCACCGGCACTCCACAGGCTCGACCCTTGATGGAAAAGTCTTTCCGCCTGGCACGCCGAGCCTGTGATCGTGGGTCGATGACCTTCACAAACATGGCATTCGATGACGAATGGCATTTCTTCCTTCGCGGGCTCTTCAAGTTCCAGTGGACATCCAAAGTGCAGCGCTTCAACAGCGACTTCAGCGAGGAGTTCTACGATCTGACGCAGGGCATACATGCTCTCGTGATGCGACTTTTCCAGTTCACGCAGATTGTCGCTATCCAAGATCAGAGCGAGAAGATCTCTAAGCCGCTCCTGCGCTATGTCTCTAAAGAATGGCTCGGTCCCGTCCAACCGATGCTTTCTGCGTTGAAAAGCAAGAAGAAGAATCGCATCGAGATTTATAACGATCTCCTTGTGGACACGCTAGCCGGGCTTGAAGACGCCGTAAACAAGGAAGCGGAAGATGCGAAGATCGCCGAGGCGAGAGAGCAGCGTCAGCGAAATCAGGCGAAGTTGGCATCAGTGTCCGATCTCGTGGCTATGGGTGTCCGTGAGGCCAAGGCGCTCGTCGCAGTACTCGAGGTCCTAAAAGTTGCGCCTACTCTCACTGGAACGGAGCTCACTCAGGCAGCGTGCGAAAAAGCTGGCGTGACCTTCGACGCTAATCTCAGCTCAAGTCAAGATGACCTTCCATCTCTCCAAGACATCGTCGGAGATACCAAGGATGCCGACGAAGCGGTGGAGAAGTTACGACTGGCTGGCTACGTTATCGGGACCCGAGCGCACGCTGAGACCGCGTGAAGCCAGGATTTTGTCTGTCGTCGAACCGGGCGCGTGGGAGAAGGGCCACCCACCGCTCCTTTCGCGACAATGGTGCAAAGGCTTCGTCGGTCATGCTCGTTGGACGTTAACGCATCGATCGAAGGCAACGCGTGCCTTTTATAACCATGGTGCGGGAGGTGAACCGTGTCAATCGCCCTGCCTTTACCCTATGACGAAGAACTGCTCTTCGGCGTCCTTGCACGCTACCTGGAAGCGGCGGATATTCCCGCTCCGACATTTGTAATAGACACGTTGTTCGGGCGACTGGCGCATCCAAAAAAGGAGTTGATTTGCAGCTTGGCCGAGTTTTCTAGGCAGACCCATGTCGCCTGGGGGCTTCGACCTCTCGAAATCGCGCACCGACACACGGTGGTTCCGTACTACGCAAGCTACACCACAGCGGCACGTCGCACCGCCGCCTACGCCGGCATTTCAGGACAAGAAGGTACATCACCGGCCGTCACCTTGCGTGTGAACCACTCAAACGTCGCGCGCGTTGATCACCTTCGATGCTGCATGCGCTGTGCGATGTCCGACGTTCTCGAAGGACGACGTCCGTACTGGAGGCGAGCACACCAGTTGCCCGGTGTGTTCACCTGCCCAAAACACGGCACGATTTTGTGCGTCGCCGAAGCTGAAAACGGCGGCGGACCGGTGAAATGGCGCCCCGTCGTCGACGACACCATTGACTGGAGGGACAACGTGCATGTACGTGCCGTGCAGACAACATCCATTGAAACACTTGCAGCGCGCGACTCGGCCTGCTCGTCCCCTGCTTTTGAGACAAACTGGTTGGCCGTCGCTCACCAGAGGGGTTTCGTTAAATCCAGCGGCTACATTGATACTGGCGCTCTGTTGTCGAAAATGAACGATCTCTACGGAAACGCCTATCTGGGAGCTACACGCTTGAATATCGCTTGGAAGCAGAGCGCGTCGTGGGTTGTGCGACTGTTGAAAAGCCCGCACACGTTATTCCATCCGTTGCAGTACATCCTGATGGCGAATCTACTTCAGCAATGTGAGGGACCTAACCCAAGGACAGAGGTCACTCCGAAGCTTCGCACAAATCAGCCCATCGTCTGCCCGAATAGCTACGCGGCACACGAACGCCAGCATGTCGTTGATGAAGTCAGGGTGACCGAAACCACTGACCGCCAGCAGGTCGCTCATGGTCGTTGTAGTTGCGGCGTCCGTTTTACTTTTTTGAGATGTGAACCGGACGGGAAGACTCCATGCGACCTGCAGATAACGAAATACGGTCATGATTGGGCAAACGCGGTACGCGCAATGCATGGCCAAGGACACTCGTACCCAGCGATCGAACGCAGCATGGGTCTTCCGCCAAGGGCAGCGCTGCGAATGTCGAAGCGGCCAGGGGACCGGAAGCAATCGAAACCGACGCCTGCCCAATTGCTTCAGTGCCGGCGCGAATGGAGACAAACGCTGCGCAAGGTGGCCCCAGGGGGTCATCTCCTCGCCGCTCAACGTAACAAGCTTCTCTACAACCGCCTACGAGAATTCGATCGCGATTGGCTTACAAGGTCCGCGCAACGTCGATGCCAGCCACGGCGAAAGGCTAGCGAAATGGAATGGAAGCGCCGAGACCGCGAGTGGCGCACTCGGCTGGAGACAGCTGCGGCAAAGCTCCGGGGATTGGACTCACCGGCGGTACGTGTGAGCAAGGCCGCGATGGCCGCTGAGGCCGGCGTATGGGTGCTGGGCGCAAGCGTCCGGGACAAGCTCCCGTTGTGCCATGCCGCCTTACGGGACCTTGCGGAGTCAGCGGAGCAATTTCAGATACGCCGGCTCGAAGTCGCGCGGATGAGACTCTCCGCATGCAGCCAAGAAGTTACACGGTGGAAGCTTCTCAAGCTTGCAGGCATTTCCAGAGCATTGAACCCGATCGTGGAAGCAGCCCTGGCGAAGCTCGTACCTTGTCACGAGTGACTTGTCACGCATAAGTGGATTGCAGGATGAGCGTTACTGCATTGTGCTCGCCGCCAAACATGGACTTCAAAAGGACATCGCCGTACGTTAAGGAGTAGCATCATGACTGTTGCTCTACCGGTACCTTACGATGATGAACTCCTATTCAGCGCTATCGCTCGGTACTTCGCTTCTGTAGCGGTTCTCAACAATTACTCGAATTGCTATCCGGTGATGCAGGGCCTGTTCGAAAGGTCATCCGCACCAAAGGCGGATCTGCTTTTCAATCTATCGAGGGTGGCGTCTGAAACGAGCGCGGCGTGGAGACTGTCGGCGAAAGAAATTGCCTATCATCACACACTTCTGCCCTACTTCCTTAGCTATCTACCTTCCGAAAAACAAGAAGCTGTACTCAATGCGGCGTTCGGGACAGGAATTCCCACGTCTTATGCGCTCCTAGGTCATTTCAACTCGGCCGTGAAGCGGGTCTCCCTGCTGCGTGTCTGCCCCGCTTGCATCCAAGAGGACCGCCAACGGTGCGGTGAAGGCTACTGGCGACGTGCGCATCAACTGCCAGGGGTCTTCGCATGCGTTAAGCACAATCTACCGCTCAGAGTTACTCCGGTGAACGTTGACTGTGATGGTGGCAAAGTCATTTGGACGACGGCTGAACACGCATTTAAAGAGTCCGCCCCTGCTGTGAGCGACCTAGGCAAAGATTGGCTGAAAGACGATACTCTGATGAAGGTAATGAAGGCCTCCGTAAAGTTGCTTTACGAGCCACCAGGAAACTATGGCAAGACTAGCTACGAGAATTACCTTGCCCGTGCCGAGCAGGCCGGCTTCGTCAACATTCGCGGGTGGTTGAAGACAGAGGCGTTCTCCGCTTCGGCAACCGGCTGGTTCAATGCCGGGTATCTTAAGAAGGTGGGACTGAGCACAGGTAAATGGGCGGTCCGCATGCTGACGTGCGAGGCTAAGAAGCAAGTCTTTCAGCCACTTGAGCATGTTCTGTTAGAGCACTTTTTTGACGGTATCGAATCATCGAATCAGGCCCTGGCCCATCGATTAAGACCACCGCCTAGTGAAGACGTCGCGGTCTGTCCGAACCGGCTCGCTGCCCATCGACGCGGCCATCGGATGGACCATGTCGCTATAAAGTACAACGCTGACGGCTCGTTCGTCGGAACTGGACGATGCGCTTGTGGTGTTAGCATCCGCTTCTCGCGGTTCAAACGTGGAACCCGTGAGCCGGTGATTGATCGCTTTTACAGCTTGGGGGAGCATCCGCGGAACGCAATCATCAAATTGCGCGATGAAGGAGCGTCGCTCGGCAGCATCTCGGACCGGTTGGATGTTCCCAAAGCAAAGATTCAACATGTCATCTACACAAACACAGCGAAAGCCAAACGCTTGAGGTCGTACGCCGGAATAAGCCCACGCTACATTCGAAGCTTGCGAAAGGAATGGATGGATATTCTCAACTCAGTGGACGGCGCGCAGGCCGGGCTCGCGAGGCAGCAAAGCCCCCAAATTTACGAGATCCTGCGGAGGCACGATGCGAGATGGCTCATTGACGTAACGGAGAGCAACACGTTGGACCGCAACGACGATCGATGGCGCGAGCGCGACGAACTATCCGTTTCAGCACTGATTGAAGCTAAGGAGCGTCTTCTCTCCGCGAAGCCCCCGATACGCGCAACTCGAAATGCTATGACACGGGAAGTCGGAGTGTGTTGGTATTTATTTAACGCAGGGCGAATGCCACGCGGAGCGGCTGCCCTCGAACAGCTTGAGGAATCTTGGGAGGAGTTTCGGATACGTCGCCTGTGGATCGCAGCACAAAATATCGTTCAGCGCGGTCTGCCGCGGACCCGTGCGAAGGTTTTGCATCTAGCGTCAGTACGGTTGAAAGACGTTACTCCGGCGATCGAAAGTGTAGTGGATCAAATCATTGGCGGGTTCGCTGGAGACGCGGGCCCAAGCGAGGCTCCATCCTCTTGCGTTTTGCCGACTGCCTCGAATACCTGTCCGGCAACCCAGGGGGCAGCATCGGACTATAGATTGCCGCGACTGCGGAAACATAGAACAGCGTAGACGGCACTGGCGGCAAGAACCCTTAAGTTCCAAAGGTGCTCGGGCTTGACGTCCTCCCGGCCCTAAAGGACCGGGATTCCTTTAGCAAGACGGCCACGTCCGGCCGCGAGATTGGTTGATGCGAGGCCGTCCTGCAATCCCGCGCCGCCGGCGCGCCATGCCTTCCCAGTAGCGAGGATGTTCCGGGCGCGTTGACGTCTCGCTCGTGATTCGAGCCGCAGGCTTCGCATCGCCATTCTCTTATCCCAAGACCTGCGATACCTTTCGGCCCCGTGCGGCTGCTGCAGCACGAACAGGTCTGGGTAGAAAACGCTTCATTGACTTCCTCGAACCACACGCTGGCGTCAGCGCACTTGTACTGCAGCATGGTTCGGAACGCGCGCCGGCTCCAGGTCGCGATGAAAACGATGAGCCTCGACCTTGGATCCGTCGCTTGCTGTCAGGAAATCTTTTAAGCCCAGGTCAATGCCGATGGCCGTCGTCCCCCCGGGAGGCCGCCGGTCGCTTCGGGCGACGGTGCCGTGCGCCGATTGCCTGCTGAGGCCGGCGCGCTATCACCAGCTCTTAGCCGGCTTTTTTCTAGTGCTATCATGCGCAAAGAACAAGAAATAGGCCAAATTTCCCCACGACGGCGCGATCTCGGACGCGCGGCGTCACGGGAACTCGAGGAGAATAAAAATAATGGGCTGGGGCTTTCGAAAGAGCATCAAGGTCGCACCGGGAATCCGCATCAATCTCAGCAAGAGCGGAGTCAGCACCTCAATTGGCGGAAGGGGATTCACGTACAACGCGCGCGGCCGCGTAACGACGAGCATTCCCGGCACTGGAATACGGTTCACACATAACCTGAGAGGCGCGCGGACGTCGCGCCCTGTCAGCTCAGTCCTAACAGCAAGCCGAAGCCTTGATGCGGACGGCTCGGCGCGCCTATCAAAGCGCGAGCAGGCGACGCAAGAGTTCGTGGTCAAGGTCCAGGAGCGCACCGCAAGCGCACTGGTCGACTACTTTTTCTCTCACGGCGTTTATGTGCGCGCCGAGGACCTGAGCGATGCCGTGACCCTGGAAACGCATCAGGACTTCCTGCAATCGCTCTCACGGGAGACTGAGGCCACGACAGACGCTATCCGGCTAGCCGTTGACATCGGCTGGATCTCCCTTGCCGAGAAAGAGAAAGCGATGCGGGCGGTGTATGCGATAGAAAAGCAGTGCTCTGAGCATCAGGGCTCAAGAGCGGAGCTGAGCCAGGCGTCGTCGGTCCTGCTTACCGCAGTACGCAGCTATCCTTCGGCGCCTGCCCTGGTAAGCCCGCTCATCATCGGATTGGTGGGTGCTTTCATAACCTACGCGGTCAGTATCGGGGCTGGCCTAGGGTTGACCGCCCTCGCCCTACTGTACGGTTACGTTAACGCATCAAAATACCTTCGCCAGCGCAACGCGACATTGACCAACGTCGAAGCCGCGGACCAATACTTCGACTCATTGCTCACCGACGAAGTCACACCCCGCCCCTCGCTTCTAGTCGGCCGCGACATTGTCCGCCCAAAGGCAATCGGTTTTGCCGCGGTAACGCTGGTTGCGACCTTGTGCGCTATCGTAACGCAATTCTCGCATCCGATTCGGACCGTCGCCGATACCGTCGAGTCGGACGCTCCCAGCCCTGCCGATACCGCCCGTACGCCTTCTCCGGTACCTCTCGCGGGAATGCCGACCACCGGCCTTTCGTGGATGGCCGGCAAGTATCCGTACGATGTCGTGAACGACCGGCGGTTCAGGGCGGCCTTCCAGGGAGTCTCTCGGGCCGATTGGAAAAAAATTGCCGACCGGCTGACCGTCGTCAATGAAGCCGGAATCCAGTCGAAGGACGGCTACCTAGTGGGTGAAGGCTGCAAGGCTCACGAATGCAATTCCGAGAAGGCAGCGTTCGCTATCAATGAGAGCACTGGCAAAGGCGTGCTCATAGTGATGGAGACGCCGGGAAGCTCTCCCATCTTCACAACGTACCGCTGGGAGCAGCTGACCATCGGCCAAACTCCGCTGGCAGCCTGGAAGCAACAGCAACTCGCCGATTCGGTCAGTGTGTCATCGACGTCCTCGTCAGGCTCCCCCACCGATCCAGCAACCCCGACCTTCGCAGCAAGCTTCGACTGCTCCAAAGCGCGCTCGGATGCTGAGCATCTGATCTGCAGTGACGCAGAGCTTGCCGCCGCCGACGTCGATTTGGCTGCGATCTACGCGAGGGCGAAAGCAGCCGCGATGGACCAGACGGCTTTCCGCGAACGCACGCGCGCAGAGTGGAACTACCGTGAGCAGACCTGCCACGACCGTGAGTGCGTAACTCGTTGGTACGCTGACCAGAAGGTAGCGCTCAACGAGATTGCGGCGACGGGAAATGTCGGCCGGTGACAGCTCTGTCCCGTCGGTCGCCGAAGTTTGTATCCGCGAGCGTAAGTGGTTTTACGCCAGCGATGAGTTCGACAAGCGATCGCACCCCGAAGAAAAGCGTGACTCTCCACGATGAAAGGCATGAACAACGAAAATAGAAACGCTCAGGTGGACGAACCCACGCTGGAGAACTCCTTGGGAAGCGACGCGCCACAAATACACCCCTCCCTTGATGAGTTCGGCTACGCGCCCTTCGCTCGCGCAATTGCTCGGGCCGTCCGAACCACTCCGAGCCCGAAGGGCTTGGTCATGGCAGTCGACGGACCCTGGGGAGCCGGAAAGACAAGCTTACTCAACTTCGTCGCGCACTATCTGACTGAGGCTAACGCACCGCTTGCCGGTGGGCTCGTGAGCGATACGCCGGTCATTGTCGCCTTCAATCCGTGGTGGTTCGCTGATGGCGAGCAGCTCGCAATGCAGTATCTAAGGCAAATTCGGGCGCGCTTTCCGTCAGAGAATGCGAAGCTCATGGCCGTCGCAGACACGTTCGCAGAGTACGCCGACACCATCGGTTCGGCAGTCGAAAAAAGCATCGCCACGACGGGCTTCGCGATTCCCCTGCTAGGACCGGTTATCTCATGGCTTCTCAAGAAGTTCCGTCGTGCGGACAAAGACATTCCCACACTGAAGGCCGAAATATCGAAGGCGTTGAATCAATCAGGTGTCCGATTCGTCGTCTTTATCGACGACATCGATAGACTCGCGCCCGATGAGGTCCGTGAGGTATTCAAGGTCATCAAAGCGGTCGCCGACTTTCCGAACGTCGTATACCTCTTGGCGTTTGACCGGAAACTGGTCTCCGGCTCGTTGCAAGCCTCCCTTGGAATAGACAACGGCGATGCTTATCTTGAAAAGATCGTGCAGGCGCAGTTCGTCTTGCCTGCAGTTTCACATGAGCTTCTCATTCAGAAGCTGTTACGAGACCTCGATCGCCTCATCGGTACACCGGGGGACGATGAGTTTCCCGTGGATCCGGCGCATTGGGCCAACGTGCTTCATGACGGGCTGGCGTCGCTCGTTCAAACCCCTCGGGACGTCGTGCGTGTAGTCAACGCGCTCATGGTCACCTTCCCTTCAGTTCGCGGTGAAGTGAATCCGGTTGATTTTATTGCAATCGAGTTTTTGCGTGTCTTCGTTCCCGCGGCATATGCAGTCATACGTGACAACAAAGAGAAGTTCACCGGAGTATCGGATCGCGGAAATCGCGATGAAATGGAGCGATTTCACGATGGCTGGCTTGAGTCAGTGGCAATCAAAGACCGTGGTTCAGTCAAATCGCTAGTCAAGCGCCTGTTTCCCCGCCTTCAATTCGTGTGGGACAATGTTTCATACGGTGAGAATTCACTTCGCAGATGGAGCGCAAAAGGCTTAGTGTGTACCCCCGAGAAATTCGACCGATACTTCCAGTTCAGCGTCGCCCCTGACACCCTCAGCGAACGGGAAATTCGTGCCTTCGTAAATCTCGGCGACAACGTAGATGCGCTCGCGAACGCATGGCTCGAGGCTTTCGAAGTTCGCCGCGCCGCCGGCACATGCAAGGCCAGTGACCTAATCAACGCCTTGCTTGATTTCGACGACCTTCCTGAGCCGTTCGCTCTCGCGTGCACTGAGGCTTTCTTTCGAGTCGGGGATACATTTATAGCCGACCCGCGGAACTCGCTACCCGGATTTTTCAGCGTTCACGCTGACATTCAAGCCTTCTGGTTGATCAACCATCTCGCCGCCAGAATCCCGGACGAGTTGCGAGAAACTACATTCATCCGTCTCGCTCGCGATGGTGACGCGTTGGGAGTCGCCCTACGCCTCACGTACAGCATCACCGGGCTCACGCGGCCAGATGCGACCCAGCGGGACTCCATCTTTCAGACGTTCGCGCCTGAGGCCGTGCAGCAAATGAAGGATGCGGTGATCGCGCGCGTGCGTCACGCCGCAGAGAACAATACGCTCACCGCCCTACCGGATGTATACCTCGCATTACTCGCTTGGAGCAATTGGGTTGATGTCGCCGCGGTTCAAAATTGGCTCGAAGGCGCTCTGCGAAACGACGACACGCTGCTTAAGTTGTTGGTCGAGGCACGCCAGATTGGAACCTCTCATACGCTCGGGGAGCACACGTCACGTCGCATTGTTTCCATAAATCCCAAGACTATTGGGCAGTACCTGCCGCCGACTATCAGCCTCGAGGACCTATCCCGCCGCGTTCAGGAGGTTAGCGCTCGTCGAACTCTCAGCGATGGCGAGACTGAGGCAGTTCGCGAATTTGCACGAGGCATGGAGGAGCTCCTGAAAGCCGCGTCATCTCCTGATGATGCAACAGCGCCGGAAAAGCCATAGGGCCAATCGAGTCGCTCACGCAATTGCACTTGCGGAGTGAACGCGCTGCGATGCGGTCGTATGGTAATCACTTCTTCACTGAATTCTCGTTTGAGTCCGCGGTCTTTTCCACGCCTGACGGTCTACACGATTGGATGAATTGCTCGCCGCCTGCATGGCGGTCGAAGACGAGTCCTCGTTTCGGATCGACATGAAAGAGCAACTGGAGGGACATGCCTGTGAAGCCGTTGAACACGACCGTCAGCGCGACCGCTTGCTCGCCCGATGCCGACGCGCGCGTCGACGCAATTACTTGGCTCATTCTCCATCGATGGCTCATATCGAGGATGGCAGCATTCCAAGCCGCGCTGTTCGGTGCAAGCGCTTTTCCTGATGTTGAGGGTAGCGACCTGTTGGCTCTCTCTCGGATGGTGGACGCATACGGGCTGTTGAGTTGAGCAGCGAGATCAATATCGCACGTGACCCCGTGGTCGGGAACGGCCTGGAGACCCGACGAAGAATCCAAACGGAGCCGCGTGAGAAGTACGTCGAACCGAAGCATTGGGTCAGCGACGTCGTCGGGCGTAGCACACATATCCAGGCCGCGTTGACGTGCGTTCGTGAATCGCGGGAGGAATATCTGGGCCTCGTCCATCTGCGGGAAACGCGCGATGATCGGTGGTATTTCCATGTAGCAGTCACGTGCTTCCGGCATGAAATCCACGAACTTCCCCTCGCTGGGAAGTCCATTCGGACCCAGCAGCCATGTCTTAAGTCGCGGATTCACGCCGCGCCGCTCGCTTTCTTCCTCTCGCCAATCCACCCCGATGAGCGCACTTGTCCCATCACCACGCACACGTATGAGACTCAGCGGTTCGTTCTTTTCCGTGGCATCCAGCATGAAGCGCTGGGTGGCGCCGTCGGGCCCGTCGCCGAGTCCTTGCCTCGTCACGAGGACTTGCTTCGCAAATTCCTTTGCGGAGTTATCGGTCAGATAGTGCCCGCCCGGGTCCACACCCACGCCACGGGCAAGCACCAACACATTCGTCGCATTTCCCTGCGCATCCTTTTCGACGAGCAGGTCATGTACGAGGAAGCGGTACGCGTTGTGGACATTCTGTGTATCCAAGCCGTGAGTACGATATGCCAGAGGGGGATCGAGGCGATGCTCCAACAGCTTAGGGCCCGTGCCGTTACCAAGAGACCCTCTGTGGGTTAGCGAAATAATTTCTGCCTCGTCGCCTTTTTGCGTAATCTTTGAGACCGAGACATCGCAATCAGTCACCCCGTTAGTGCCGGTGCACTGCATCACATCGCGGCGGGATTCGAACTTCAACGCCGCGCCCTTTTCAGCGGTGCTCGAATGGAACATCTCGACTTCCAAGCTCGTGTCCGTGAATCCTGCTCGGGCGAGCGACAACAGCGGTGCATCCGAACGACCCTGCAATACCTGGGGAGGCGTTGCCATTCGTGCATTCGGAAAGGCAACCAGATCCGCTCGAAGGGGGATGAGCGTGCCTGTCGGCGAGTCTGTCTCTTTCTCGTCGACCATCGTTACCGAGTTGCGCTTGAACAGAAAAGCGCGTATTCCGAGATCGCGAGGATCCGCAGTGACAGTGCTCTGTGGCATAGCGCGCGCTATCACGTAGTTATCCGCGTGCTCAGGCATCGGATCATATTCAAAGTATGTCGATCTTCCGGGGCCCTTGTAGGATCCGGAGCCGCCGAGCGCCACACCAAGCAGGACTTTTTTCGCTTCCGTCTCGCAATAGCTATAGGGATCCGTCCCAGCCTCCGACTCCCCTTTAGCGTCACCGCCGCCTTCGCGCTGAATCTGCCGGCATAACCGAAAAGCCGACTCTTGCAACGCGAGGTCGCAGTCATTTTGGGTGTATCCGTAGGTTGCAAAGCCGTGCCGGTAGCAGAAGTCATGATTCACGCATGCCTGCCGAAACCGCAGACGGATGTCCGACACTCCATCGGGACGCTTGAATGCGACGTCGCCTATCGAAGGAATCGAGCAGTCAATCCCTCTCCCCTCGCCACCTATGATCGCTTCCGTTTCCACTGAGGACGGGTAAGCGACGAACGTAGAAGGTGCTTCCGACTCGAACGGTCGCTCAAGGTTGGAATACACCTTGTTCGAGATCTTATCGGTGATCCATGTGCAACTCGATAACGCTGACCAGGCGAATACGAGAACTAGGACCCGCGCCCCTCCGCCGAAGCAGGTGGAGAACACACCGGGACGAGAGAGCCGGATTCGATCCATGATTCACCGCTTATTTGAGGATGACCGTTCGCCGGCCGAGCAGCGGCCGTGCATCTGACTTTAGGTGAACAGTCCAACAAGTTCCAGCAATTGGCGGATAGAATCGTGCTTTGGCGGCTGCATTCTATGTGAAGGATTGAGCCTCGTACTTGTTCTATTTGGAGTACGAGAGAGGCAGAATTCGAGATAGGAGGGGCCCGTGCACCCGGATGGACTGCTCAGTCGGCCACCGCTCACGTCGAATCGCACGTCAAGATACAGCAACGGATCGCCAGGACTTGCGAGTTCCAGCAGAGCAGATGAGGCGGTCGAGCGTGTCACAATATTTTTTTTTTGAGATCGAGCGCAAGCTACTCACGCTGGCACTCTCGGTCTGCTCGGAGTGAGGCTACACGTATGGTATGCATCACCAAGGCGAGCCCCGGCAGCCCCACGCTTTTGCCACTCCGCTGGTCGAACAAATTAACGAGGGGATCGAAGTGGGACGAGCGAAAGCATGGGCTATGGAGCAGCAGGAGAAAGGATTCTACTCGAACAGACACACGCGTCTGTAATCGTTGCATCGTCGACCTGGCACTTCGCCGCTTCATAAAGAAAGAAGGCGAAAAAGGCCTCGACTGTTCATATTGTGATGCGGACTCACAAGGCAAAAAGTCCGTTGAGTTTGACCGTTTCGTCGAGCGTGTGTTGCGGGGAATCCAAAGCGAATGGGGCGAGCCCAACAACGAAGGAGTTCCATGGGAACAGGGATGGGTTGGCGACGTTTTCGACACCTATGACATCCTCACCGAGGAGATCGACATTGGCTTCGCACATGACAGTTTGTTCAAAGACGTTGTAAGCTCGCTGAGCGACCACCAGTGGTGCCAAAAGAATTTTTACGAGCTAGAGCCACATCAAGCACTTTCAGCAGGCTGGAAAGAATTCGCATCTGTTGTCAAGCATGAGTCACGCTACGTTTTCTTTCGCCGGGACGACGCGCGAGCGCGATGGCGCGGAGGCGAGGAAATTCCACCGTCCGAGTTTCTTGACGCTCTTGGAGCGGTCAACGAGAGTTGCGGCTTGTATAAGACGCTCCCCGCTGGGACCGCGATAAGTCGGCTACGGCTGCACGCGGAAGACGAAAAGCTCACGAAGGCCGGAGAACTGGGCTCTCCGCCGGCCGACAAGGCGAAATTCGCAAACCGCATGAGCGCCGCAGGCATTTCAGCATTCTATGGCGCTTTTGACAAAGCGACCGCGATCGCGGAGACAACCACATCCCTGGACGAGTCCACATGGGCAACGCTTGGTCACTTCCGTCTTCTCAAAGATATTCGTGTCGTCGACCTTACCAAACTACCTAATCTACCGGGCGTCTTCGAACCAGATTCGCGCTCTGAGCGTCAGGGGATCGTGTTCTTGCGCGACTTCCTCGACGACTTCACCGCGCCGATTAAGAAGGACGGCCGCGAGCATATCGAGTATGTACCGACGCAGGTTGTCGCCGAATATTTGAGATTCGTCCACCGCGACAGAAAAAATCGCGCAATCGACGGCGTCCTTTATAAGAGTGCTCGGCAAACAGGTTCTCAGGCATGCGTACTGTTCGTTGGCGCTGAAGCTGCATGCGATCCTGGAGACGAAGACAGCGACAAAATTCTTGTGCTGGACTCCACTGAGACATTCGAGATACAGCCGACGCCTTCGTCCACACACTCACTCTGAAACGAGCGAGACCGGGCACATTGATCGTCGATGCATCAGTGGTCGCCCGCTTTGTGCGTTGGCATCCAGATGAGATAACACCATAATACTGGCGGTGGCCGCCGACGACTCCTTTCCAGGGTCCGGCATCGCTAGGCCGTAGTATGGCAGCCGAGATTTGCTCGTCGGGCGAGAGAGCGCCTCGTACTTGCGGAGAATCGCTACTGCTTGTCCGCCCATAACTCAACCTCGTTAATTCGTCTTCTTCCGCTTGCTCGGCCATTTCACGGATAATGTAGCCTAAGTCGAATGAGGCGTAAAAGCCGAACGGGGATTCGAATGGCATCAGAGATCAAACGTCTTCACATCGAACGCTTCCGCGGAGTTCGAGAATTGACGTGGCACCCCCAGCCCGGCCTGAACCTACTACTAGGTGGGGGCAACGTTGGTAAGTCAACGATCCTGGAGGCGATCGGTCTTCTGCTCAGCCCGACTACGAGCTACACGCTGTTGGACTCGGACTATTTGGATCGTCTCGTCGAAGACGGGTTTCTCATTGAAGCGGTCATGAGTCTCCCTGGAGATGTGAATCGCCAGAGCAGCATGGCATGGCCATGGGAATGGGATGGTCAGGACGCTGTACTTCAGTTGGCTGTGGAGCCGGAAATTGCGGCGCCAGCACAGGCTCCTCAACCCGCAAGGCCTGCAGTCTACAAGGTCCGCGTCCGTGGCACAGCGGACTTGGAACTCGTGTACGAAATCGTGCAGCCGGACGAAAGCGTCACGGTATTCTCCGTCGCATTGCGCCGCCAGATTGGACTCGTGCGCTTGCTGGGCGATGACCAAAGCGATCGCGACCTGCGGCTGCTTGTTGGATCCGGCCTCGACCGGCTAATCAATGACCGTGGTCTACGCGCGCGGCTTGGGCGGGAGTTTGCCGCTAACTCCGTTGATCAGCATCTCGAAGCCGAGCCACGTACTCGCCTGGAGCAACTCGATCAGGACTTCGCTGAGCGTCAACTTCCAAACCGGCTTGGCCTGGCCTTCACCGGGGGCGCCGGTCAGTCTATTAACGCACTCATCGGTCTCACCGCCATTAAGAACGACGTGGTATTGCCCCTTGCAACTTGGGGCTCGGGCACCCGTCGTTTGGCTGCGCTGGCAATCGCAGATTGCCTGCAGGACGGCCACCCGATCACCCTCGTGGATGAGCTCGAACGTGGGCTTGAACCCTATCGCCAGCGTCAGCTTGTTCGCCATATTGCTGCCGGACAAGGCCAGACTTTTGTCACCACGCATAGCGCCTCCGTTGTGACCACGGCAATTGACGCGTCAATATGGTACGTCGACACCGGCGCAAGGGTCGGTACGCTCGCGCGAGAGAAGGTATCCCGCCATCTAGCCCGAGACCCAGAGGCGTTTCTGGCGCGGCTCACCCTCGTCGCTGAAGGCGCAACCGAGGTCGGGTTCCTCCAAGAAATCTTCGATCACGAACTGCCCGGATGGAAGGACCGCGGCGTTCACATCGCAGACGGCGGCGGCAATGACGACACCCTGATCCTACTTGAAGCGCTTTCGACCGGCGGAGTGAAATTTGCCGGATTTGTCGACAACGAGAACAGGTACGCAGGGCGATGGCGCGCCGTGGCGGACCGCGTCGGCGCGCTTCTATTCCAGTGGAACGCCGGCAACATGGAAGAGAATGTGATTCCGCTGTTCGCCGCCGAACAGGTTCAAATGCTCATCGCTGATCCAGAAGGAGAAAAAACCGGGCTCCGGTTGCGGACGCTTGCCGATAGGCTGGAAACAGCCGACGCCTCGTTCGAGGCACTGAGCGCGCTCGCATTAGCGCGCCGCGGCGAAATCATCGACGGCCCAGCGCACCCCCTGCTCCCTTGGATCGTTGAAGCCGCAACGGGTAAGGTACCCGATGTACTACGCGACGCGCCGGCGGCACAACGCAACCCCTTCAAGGGACATGCGGGAGCATGGTTCAAAAGCATCGAAGGCGGTCGTGAACTGGCCGGAAAAGTTTACGGCTCTGGTGTCTGGGATAGACAACTGAATGCCGTGCTGCGGGGTTTCGTCGACGCGGTTATCCTCGCACAGGCCGATCCGGTTCCTGCTGCGGCCAGGAGGCAGGCCCGGTGAGCGACGCCTCGGTCGCTGAAGCGCTGCGGACAGAGGTGCAGCGTGTCGTTGTTGAGGCGCCTGCAGGCACGGGCAAAACATATCAAGCCGCCAGCTACGCTCGGGATGCTACAACAGGCCTGGGTAAAGGCCAGCGGGTACTGATATTGGCCCATACACATTCCGCCTGTGGCGTCTTCTCGTCGAGAACGACCGACTTGGCGGGACGGCTGAGAATTGGGACCATCGACTCACTCGTCGCAACGATCGCCCAGATCTACCACCGTGCTCTTGACCTACCTGCAGATATTCACGCTTGGTCGATTGCTCGAGGAGCCGAATGCTACGCCGACCTCGCAGACAGGGTACTGCGCCTGATCGTCCGTTCACCTGGTATCGCTGGCGCGGTCGCAGAACGACACCCCATCATTATCTGCGACGAGCATCAGGACGCCAGCCAGGATCAACACACGATCGTCGATATGCTTGGACAGGCAGGTGCGAAAGTGCGGTTTTTTGGCGACCCTATGCAGATGATTTTCAGTACAGGGCGGGAACGCGAATCACATGAGACTCAATGGCGCGATCTCGTGGCAAGCGCCAACGCCTTCGAGCACCTGGACACTGCACACCGCTGGACTAATGGCTCTCCTGAACTGGGCGCCTGGGTGCTCGAACAGCGCGAGCGGCTAAGTGCCGGCGGCAGCGTCAATCTGGGGAACCGGTTGCCCAGAGGCTTACGCCTGTTGCGGGCAGACAATCGTGCGCCGCGCTTTGGCGGCTTCCAGCTAAGTCCGGTGGAACGTCGTCCGCTCGACATCGTGGTCCGGGACAGTCCGAACCTGCTGGTGTTGACCGCTCACAATAAAACGGTACTCGGTCTCAACGCGTTCTGGGGAGCCCGCATACCGATCTGGGAGGGTTATACGAGACACGCCTTGAGTGATCTCCTTGCGGCCTGCCGCGTCCGGTCCGGCGATCCTGTCGCCCTCGGCAGGGCAATGTGTGTCTTCCTCGAAGCGGTCGGAAAAGGCTTCTCGCCCACAGCCTTCGGCAATCGACTTGCTCAGGAACTGGAAACCCACTGCGTGAGACCCTGCCGCGGGAAACCTGCAGAGATTCAATCGATAGCTCGGCTGATTTTGCAGAAGCCCACCCATACCGGCGTCGGCGAAGCAATCGATCGCATCCATCACCTGATGAATACGAGCCAGCATTTCGGCGACGCCCGCATCGACCTACGGACGGAATTTGCTCAGGCACGGCGCATTCAGGTGCACCCTGACATCAGCACCGTGCTTGCAGGACTTGCTTATCAGCGCGGCAAAGGAAGTGACCGGATGCCGTTCCGGTCGATCAGCACGATCCACAAGTCCAAAGGGCTTGAATGCGATCGCGCCGTTCTGATTCCTTGTGACGCTGGCAGTCTCGCGCCCAATCAGAAAAACCGATGTCTGCTGTACGTTGCGCTTAGCCGATCTTGCGAGGAACTCACGCTTGTGGTGCCGAACGACAACCCGTCCCCGCTCCTCGAACTGTAGCCTCATCGTGTCCGAACATCGCATGTGCATAAGCTGGTAACGAGCGCCGACTACGCATGCCGTCGAACACGATGCAAGGTCGGGCATGCCGAAGCGATGCCGCAGCTAGCCGCCAAACGCCAAGAGCAGCGAGCTACTATGCCGCCGGGTCCTTTCGCGTATGTGGCATAACTGAACCGCCTTCACAGACGGGCGACCTTCGGGCGAACCGGGTATCGCAATCTAACAGACGCCTCGTGGTCGGACCGGTTAGTACGTCGCAAATTTGGACTCTTACTTACCTACAGGCACCAAGCCGCACAGCTAATCTCAGTGTTGTGCAAGTGTCGATACTAACCTAATGATCCATTGAGACTGGCAGAAGTCTTCGGCAGTTAACGATGCGCAACAGGCAAGTTAACTCTGCGGCACGAATCCAGGCAGTTGCTTTCTGTCGTCGTCGCTAATCCGACAGCGGTATTGTTAACTAACACTTCTGGCTGGGATGCATCGGTCAGGCGGGCTCGACGATGAGTTAACGAAGGCGGATCGTTCACTCGGCCCGAAGCATAATTGTTGCGGGACCTGCATCGGAGACAATGATCGACGAGTGGCGTCTCCGGCCGCCGATCGCGTTAACGTGGCATTCCGTATAGCGTAGATTCTTCGCAGTTGCTGCCCGCTGCGTCGCCGGGAGCCAAGAGCGTGCTTCCTTCCCTCAACGAGGCGCAAAGGCAGACGTGGCAAGGCCGGCCAGGCTTTCTGTGCGTCTCCAGCTTCGTCGCTTTGAGCCCGGTACAGACTTTTCGCTCGCTGGGGAGCCGTCCACAGTCCAAAAAACAAGGACTTGGACGATGATTTGGTACGACCTCTTTTGCGCATCATCAGCTTGGTCGGCATGATGTCTGATGCGCGAGAGTGAAGTTGCCCGCATTCTAGACAGCGCGACGACGCGCAAATCTCGGAACAAAGCGAAAGCGCTATTGGGAATATGAAATGCGGCGTTTCGCACATGCCGCGCTCATGCGCTTGGGGAATCGAAATGATTCACGCCGCTGCGCTTTCGCGTGACGCTATCAGCATCACGAGCATGCCGATTCGCTCAGCGCGATCCGCCACGGCGCGCAGCGAAACAGCGCGTTTCCGTTTTACTCAGCACGAAGCAGGCGCGGCTTTGGTCGCACCTGTCAGCAGCAGTTCGATCAGATCGCGCACGCTGCGGATCGCCGCGCCGAACGGCAGCTTCTCGCGTCCACGGAAAAACAGCCCGTTGCCGACATCGCCGCGCAAGGCAGCGGCCAGCCGCGTATCGATGCAGAAGTGGCCGAACTTCTCGATGCCGTCGCGCAGGCCGCACGCGCTCAGGCAGTCGAGCGCCGACGGGCACGCCTGCTTGCGCGCGCCGATCTTCGTGCGGATGCGTTCTTCATTGCGCAGATAGCGCATGAGCCAGGGCGTCTTGACGGCGCGCGCGGGCAGTCCCGTCACGCTGACGAATTCGACGATATCGTCCGGCGTCGCCTCGACCAGCACGCGCTTGAAGTCGGGATGCGCGTCGCCCTCTTCGGTGACGGCGAACGGCGTACCGATCTGCACGCCGTTCGCGCCCGCCGCGAGCCACTTGCGCACTGCTTCGTGACTGTTGATGCCGCCCGCGACAATCACCGGCACGTCTTCGCGCTTGAGTCCGAGCGCTGCGAAAGATGCATCGAGTTCCGTCAGCACGCGCTCGAAACCGAAGCGCTCGTCGTGCATGTCCGCGACGGCGGCGACGCCCAGATGACCGCCCGCGTGCGCCGGATGCTCGATCACGATGGCATCGGGCAGGCGGCCTTTTTTCATCCACTTCTTGAGCACGAGCGTGACGCCACGGCTGTCGGAGAGAATCGGGATCAGCGCGATATCGCAGCCTGCGGTGAGATCGGGCAAGTCGAGCGGCAGGCCCGCGCCCATCACGATGGCGTTCGCGCCCTCGTCGCACGCGACGCGCGCGTAATCCGCATGCGCGCTCACCGCCTTCATCACGTTGACGGCGATCATGCCGCGCCCTTGCGACAACTCGCGCGCCGCCCTGATCTCGCGTGCGAGCGCGATCAGGTTCGCGCGTTCGAGCGTCGGGCGCGAGTGGTCTTCACGGCACATCGCGAGCAGATCCTCGTGATGATGACGCAAGTCGATGCTCGCGATGGTGCCGAACGCGCCTTCACGCGCGACGCTGCCCGCCAGCCGGTGCGCGGAAATGCCGACGCCCATGCCGCCCTGCACGATCGGCAGAAGGCTGCGACCGCGAATCTTGAGCGGCGCGAAGGAATGTGCGTGAGAGGTCATGGGCGATTCGGTTTGATATGAATTCATGGTGTCCGGCTTGACGATCGCGACCTGCACGCGACTCGTGAGATTGAGCTTGCGCAGAATGTTTGCGCCTGCCGCCGCCTTGCGAATCGCGCTCGCGAGCGTTTCGGCTTCGATGCTCTTCAGCAGTTCTTCGGGATCGTAGCCGTGTCCATCATCCTCGACAAGGAGGCTGAAGTCGCGATCATTGACGATCGTCACGGTAATGCGTTGCGCTTCCGCGTGCTTGCGAATGAGGGTGTGCGCGATAGTTGCCACGCCTTCCTGAGACTTCAATAGCTTCTATTCAAGCCTTCTGCGAAGCCAGCGCAATGCAGCTCCCGGCATCGATCGAAAAGTGGATGGTCTCCCCGACCGGCGTCTTGTGCGACGGATGCACGCGCGCCAGCACGATCTGTTCGCCGATGCGAATCTGGAAATCGAGCGTTTCCCCGAGAAACACTTTCGCCGCGACAGTGCCGGTGTACACGTTGCGCGCGCTCAGGCCATCGAGCGATTCATGGACCATCACGTTTTCCGGGCGCACGGAGATCACGACTTCATCGCCGGGGCGGCACGACACCGCGTTCGCCACCGCGATCACGCCGATCGACGATTCGATCAGCACGTTGCCATCATCGCCTTCGCAGTCGCGCACGCGGCCATCGATGAAGTTGGTCGTGCCCACGAAGTCCGCGACGAACTTGCAGTTCGGCAGATCGTAGATCGCGCGCGGCGCGGCTTTCTGCACGATCTGGCCATCTTTCATCACGGCGATTTCATGCGACAGCGCGAGCGCTTCTTCCTGATCGTGCGTCACGTAGATGGTCGTGATACGCAGTTCGCGCTGCATGCGCTTCAACTCGAAGCGCATCTTGTCGCGCAGTTTTGCATCGAGGTTCGAGAGCGGTTCATCGAGCAGCAACAGCTTCGGCTCCATCACGAGCGCGCGCGCGAGCGCGAGGCGCTGTTGCTGGCCGCCCGACATGCGCGTCGCATCGCGGTCCGCGACATGATCGAGACCGACCGCCGTCAGCACGCGCATCACCTTTGCTTCGATCTCGCGCTTCGAGTATTTCTTCTCGCCCACTTCAAGCGGAAAGCTCGCGTTGCGAAACACCGTCATGTGCGGCCAGATGGCGTATGACTGAAACACCATGCCGAACTTGCGACGGTTCGGCGGCACGAAGGTGTCGTCGCGCGCGGAAAATACGGTCACGCCGTTCACGGAAATGGAACCATCTACCGGACGCTCCAGCCCGGCAATGGAACGCAACGTCGTCGTCTTGCCGCAGCCGCTCGGGCCGAGCAGCGTGAAGAGCTTGCCTTCGGGCACATCGAACGACACGTCGCGAGCCGCGCGCACGCGCACGTTGTTGCCATCGACATATTCGGTGTTCAGTCCTTGTACGTTCAGCACTTGCGTCTCCGATGGTGTTCGTTTCAGGCGTGGTTCGCTTTCACGCCGAACTTCGCGCCGATCCATTGCAGCAGCATGACGAGCGCGAGCAACGCGAGCACGAGCATCACCGAGAGCGCCGAGAGCTCCACGTATTGCCCGTTCTGCCAAAGCTCCCAGATCACGATCGACACCGTCTCCGAGCCGGGGCTGTAGAGCAGGATCGAACTCGACAGCTCGCGGATCGACACGATCATCACGTAGATCCAGCCCGCGAGCAGGCCCGGCTTCAGGAGCGGCAGCACGATGCGGAAGAACGTCGCGCTCCAGCTCGCGCAGCTCATCGCGGCGGACTCTTCGAGTTCCTTGTGAATCTGCACCATCGATGTCGTCGTGTAGCGCATGCCGTACGGCATGAAGCGCGTGATGTACGCAATCAGCAGAATCCACAGCGTCCCGTAGATGCCGATATCGACCTTCAGCGAAACGATCATGAACGACAGGCCGAGCACGAGCCCCGGGAACACGAGCGGCAGCGATGCGAGGTTGTCGAGCAGCCAGCGGCCCGGTAGCTTCGTCTTGATGACGATCCAGCAGATCACCGCGGACAGCAGCATGACGGCGGTCGCGCAGCCGAACGAGAGCAGGAGGCTGTTGACGACCGCGTGACGCAACGTCGAGAGATGCAGGATGTATCCGTAAGCATCGAACGAAAGGTGATGCAGCGCGGCGAGCGATGGCGTGCGGTAATACTTCTGCAGCGACGACCACAGCAGCACCGCGAACGGCAACGCGACGATCAGCAAAAAGTAGACGACGAACACGCCGGCCGTCAGATAACGCCATTTACCGATGTCGACCACGCGCGGACGAAAGCCCTTGCCGCTCATCGTCGAATATTTGCCGCCGCCCGAGGAGACGCGCGATTGCAGATAGAGGCCGACCGAGGTGATGACGAGCAGCAGCATCGAGTAAGAGGAAGCGAGTCCGATCTGACTCGGATACTGCTCGATCGCCTCGTAGATCGACGACGTGAACACCTGCAGCTTCACCGGCAAGCCGATCAGCGCGGGCACTTCGAACGATTCGAGCGCGCGCACGAAGAGAATCAGCAGCGTCGAGACGATGGCCGGAAACGCGAGCCGCAGCGTGATGTGCCACATCGTCCGCGCGATGCCCGCGCCGCTCATCAGCGACGATTCCTCCAGCGACGGGTCCATGCCGCGAAAGGCGGCGGACATGAGGAGGAAGGCCATCGTCGAATAATGCAGGCCGTCGACCCAGATCATGCCGCCCATGCTGTAGATGTCGAAGAAGGGTTTCGTCACGCCGAACAGCGAGCCGAGCGCCACGTTGAGCACGCCGATTTTCGGGCTCGCGAGGAAGATCCACGCGATCGTGAAAAGGATGCTCGGGACGATCAGCGGGACGATGGTGATGGCGTAGAAAAACTTGCGGAAAGGCGTGTTGGTGCGCTCGATGATCCACGCCAGCACGGTGCCGATCGCGAACGACACGCAGGCGGCGCCGAACGCGAACTTGAGCGAGTTGAAGAGCGTGCGCAGCGTTTCGGGACTGCCGTACGCGAGCCTGTAATTGCCGAAGGTGAAGGCGGCGGGGTTATCGGCGACTTGCGGCGTGAAGAAGCTCTGCCAGAAGAGGAACACGAGCGGGATCAGCGCGAGCACGCCCGCGATGACGACCGCGCCGCCGATCACGAGCCACTTCGCATCGAGCCGCGTGGAACGCGACAGGGCTGCCTTCATCGCATCGATTGTCAGTTCCAAGCGCGGCTCCCCCTCGAAGTGATCGACTGAGTTTCATCGGATGGAGCTCATCATAAACTTAGGTATCTAAGCAAATAAACCTGCGGAAAATACTGAGCACGCGCTGGCACGGCGGGCGTTCTGTGCGGCGGAATGAAATCCGCCGATAACCACGCTTTTTGACACCTGCGACCTCATCCCTTCGTTGTAGACTCCCGTACTCTCTCCCGACGGCTCAGAAAGCGCGACACCCTGTCGCATCGGGTTGATATGAAACAATTTTCCTAACATTCGCACCATCGCGAAAAAACGCGCGTGGCATGATCCTGACGCGGCGCAACGCCGTGCGGCGGCGTTCTTCCCCGGACGCTTCGATCATAGAAACCAGCGAATGCAATGAATGAAAATACCCAACGTTTAGCAGTGCCATTGTTATCGGGGTTGATAGCCAGTCTCTGTCTTTCGGGATGCAAGCTGGAGGTGTTGGACTCGAAAGGCGTGATCGGCGCAGCGGAATCCTCGCTGATCGCCACCGCGACTTACGCCATGCTTCTTGTCGTGGTCCCGGTGATTCTGCTCACCCTGTTTTTCGCATGGCGCTATCGGGCGTCCAACAGGAACGCCACCTATGCGCCGAAGTGGGCGCACTCCACGGCCATCGAAGTGGTGGTCTGGGTGATTCCGGCGATCATCATCCTGTACCTCGGCATCCTGACGTGGAAAACCACGCATGAGCTCGATCCGTACAAGCCGCTGGAATCGAACGTCAAGCCGATCAACGTCGAAGTCGTGGCGCTGGACTGGAAGTGGCTGTTCATCTATCCCGACCTGGGCGTGGCGTCGGTCAACCAGCTCGCGTTTCCGGTCGGCACGCCGGTGAACTTCCGCATCACGTCGGATTCGGTGATGAACTCGTTCTTCATCCCGCAACTGGGCAGCCAGATCTACGCAATGGCCGGCATGCAGACGAAGCTGCACCTGCTGACCGATCACGCGGGCGACTACGCGGGCATCTCGGCGAACTACAGCGGCAAAGGCTTCTCCGACATGAAGTTCCGCGCACTGGCGATGTCCAGCGCAGACTTCGACGCGTGGGTCAAGAAGGTCAAGACCGCGCCCGAGAACCTGAGCATGGACGTCTACGCCGGCGTCGCGCGCCCGAGCGAGAAGGTCGCGGTGCGCTATTTCTCGACCGTCGATCCGAAGCTGTTCAAGAACATCGTCGGCAAATACAACAACGGCCGCTTCGATGTGAATGGCGACAACTGTGTAACAAAGGGGTAAGCCATGTTCGGCAAATTAACGCTTGAGGCGATCCCGTACCACGAGCCCATCATCATGGGGGCGACCGTCTTCATGGCGATCCTCGCGCTCGGTACGGTCGCCCTTCTCACCAAACTCGGCAAATGGGGCTGGCTCTGGCGCGAGTATCTGACTTCGGTCGATCACAAGCGCATCGGCGTCATGTATCTCGTCGTCGCCGGGCTGATGCTCGTGCGCGGCTTCGCCGACGCCGTCATGATGCGCGCGCAGCAAGCCATCGCGATGGATTCGCCGGGCTATCTGCCGCCGCATCACTTCGACCAGGTTTTCTCGGCGCACGGCACCATCATGATCTTCTTCATGGCCATGGCGCTGCTGGTCGCGTTCTTCAACCTCGTCGTGCCCCTGCAGATCGGCGCGCGTGACGTGGCATTCCCGTTCATCAACTCGCTCTCGTTCTGGATGACGGCCGTGGCCGCCATTCTGATCAACCTGTCGCTGTTCATCGGCGAGTTCTCGGCAACGGGCTGGCTCGCGTATCCGCCGCTCTCCGAGACGCAGTTCAGTCCGGGCGTCGGTGTCGACTACTACATCTGGGCGTTGCAGTTGTCCGGCGTCGGCACGTTGCTGACGGCGGTGAACTTCTTCGTGACGATCGTGAAGATGCGCGCGCCCGGCATGACGTGGATGAAGATGCCGGTCTTCACGTGGACGGCGTTCTGCTCGAACGTGCTGATCATGGCGACATTCCCGATCCTGACCGTGGCGCTCGCGCTGCTCGCGCTGGACCGCTACATGGGCATGCACTTCTTCACGAACGACGGCGGCGGCAACCCGATGGTCTATCTGAACCTGATCTGGGCCTGGGGTCACCCCGAGGTCTACATTCTGGTTCTGCCCGCCTTCGGCATCTACTCGGAAGTGATCGCGACGTTCTCGAAGAAGCCGCTGTTCGGCTATCGCATGATGGTGTATGCGACGTGCTGCATCATGGTGCTGTCGTTCCTCGTGTGGCTGCACCACTTCTTCACGATGGGCTCGGGCGCGAACGTCAATGCCTTCTTCGGCATTATGACGATGATCATCTCCATCCCCACCGGCGTGAAGATCTTCAACTGGCTCTTCACCATGTACCGCGGCCGCGTGCAGTTCACCACGCCCGTGCTGTGGACCATCGGCTTCGTCATCACCTTCACGCTCGGCGGCATGACCGGCGTGATGCTGGCGATTCCGGGCGCGGACTTCGTGCTGCACAACTCGCTGTTCCTGATCGCCCACTTCCATAACGCGATCATCGGCGGCGTGGTGTTCGGCTACTTCGCGGGCGTGCAGTACTGGTGGCCGAAGGTGTTCGGCTTCAAGCTCGACGAGAAGCTCGGCCGCAACGCGTTCATCTGCTGGTTCGTGGGCTTCTTCGTGGCGTTCGTGCCGATCTACATCCTCGGCTTCATGGGCGCGACGCGCCGCCTGAATCACTACGACAACCCGGCATGGCAGCCGTACTTCATCGTCGCCGCTGTCGGCGTGGCGATCATCGCGGTGGGCGTCGTGTTCCAGGTCGCGCAGATCGTGGTCAGTATCATCCGCCGCAATCAGCCTGCGTATCGCGACGTCACGGGCGATCCGTGGAACGCCCGCACGCTGGAATGGACCATGAGCTCGCCGCCGCCCGTCTACAACTTCGCGAATATCCCGGCTGTACGCGAACTCGACGATTTCGCCGATGCCAAGGAACACGGCCGCATCGATGCGCGTCCGTTCGGCGACATCCACATGCCGTCGAATACGAGCGCGGGTCTGGTGATCGGTCTGTTCGCGCTGGCGTTCGGTTTCGCCGCGATCTGGCACATCTGGTGGCTGGCTATCGTGGGTCTCGTCGGCATCGTCGCGACGGCGATCGGTTACAGCTTCCGTGAGAACGCCGGCTTCATCATCCCGGCCGCGACCGTGAAGTCAACCGAAGAGCGCAATCGCCCGCCGAAAGCGCCCGCGAAGGCAGGTGCTGCGCGCGAACTCGAACTGGAGGCAATGTAATGTCGCAATCGACACTGTCCGCGCAACACGCGCACGAGCATGAGCACCAGTCGCATTCGGTGTTCGGCTTCTGGGCCTACCTGATGACCGACTGCGTGCTGTTCGCGTCGCTCTTCGCAACGTTTGCGATGTTCGCGATGCAGACGGCAGGTGGCCCGACGGCCAAGGATCTGTTCAACCTGACGGATGTCGCGTACGAAACGGCGCTCCTGCTCACGAGCAGCCTGACCTTCGGTCTCGCGATGATCTCCGCGACGCGCCGCAAGTCAGGCGCGACGCTCGCGTGGCTGCTCGTCACGGCGGCGCTCGGCGTGGGCTTCCTGTGGCTGGAGATGCACGAGTTCGCGCATCTCGTCGCCGAAGGCGCGGGTCCGCAACGCAGCGCGTTCTGGTCGGCGTTCTTCACGCTGGTCGGCACACACGGCCTGCACGTCACCATCGGTCTGATCTGGCTGGTCGTGCTGGCCGTGCAGATCGTGCGCAAGCCGCAGATGAGCGAGCGCGATCTGCGCCGCCTCGCGTGCCTGAGCCTCTTCTGGCACTTCCTGGACATCGTCTGGATTTGCGTGTTTTCCTTCGTCTATCTTGGGAGCGTGGTCTGATGGCACATACGCATACCGAATCAAGCGATTTCCCGCACGTCACCGTGCGCGGCTATCTCATCGGCTTCGTGCTGGCTGTCGTGCTGACCGTGGCTTCGTTCTGGGCCGCGACCTCGGGCGCGTTCAAAGGCGAAGGCGCGATCGTCGCGCTCGCGGTGCTCGCCGCGATACAGGTCATTGTGCATGTCGTGTGCTTCCTGCACGTGAACGCGTCGAAGGGACAGCGCTGGCACGCGATGTCGTTCGCTTACACCATCCTCATGTCGTTGATCCTGATCGTCGGCACGGTGTGGGTGATGCATAACGTGCATATGCTGATGATGGCGCGATAACCCGTTCGGATTCCTCGAGCGATCGAAAGGCGGCCCCGTTACAGGGGCCGCTTTTTTTCGTCCCTGCACGAATTCGGCATCCGATGAAGAATCTTGACAATTCCCGCGACGAGGCAGAATATTTGTCCATAATTTGATTTATACATCCACAATATGGACAAGGAGACGCGATGAGCGCGCCAAAGCCCGCGGCGGATGCCATGACGCCGTATCAACTTCCCTTCCCGAAAGAAGCGCAGAAAGAAATCGTCATCGGTCATGCGATTCCGACCGACGAGCGCGAATGGGTTCCGCAAGCCGAAAACGTCTGGTTTCGCCCGCTGTGCCTGAACGTATCGACCGGCTACTGGATGAACCTCCTGCGCGTGCGCAAATCCGGCGTGCTGTCGCGTCATCGTCATCCGCAAGCAGTGCACGGCATGGTGTTGAAGGGCCGCTGGCGGTATCTGGAGCATGACTGGGAAGCGACTGAAGGCAGCTATGTCTTCGAACCGCCCGGCGAAACCCACACGCTGTACGTGCCCGAAGACGTGGAAGAGATGATCACGTACTTCCAGGTGAACGGCGTGATGTTCTATTGCGACCCATACGGCAATTACACCGGCTACGAAGACGTGTTCACCAAGGTCGACATGTGCCGCAAGCATTACGAGTCAGTTGGTCTCGGCGCGGATTTCGTCGACCAGTTCATCCGCTGATTTCCCAAACCACCTCTATCAGACTCACAAGAGCATTCGGAGGGGACAACATGTTGGAAAAATCACCGCGCCTGAAGCGCGTTCAGATCGTCGCGATCACGTTTTTGATGCTCGCGGGCATCGTCAATTATCTCGATCGCAGCACGCTCTCGATCGCGAATCACTCCGTTACGCAGGAACTCGGGCTGTCCGCGTCGCAGATGGGCCTGCTGCTCTCCGCGTTCTCGTTCGCGTATGCGTTCTCGCAGTTGCCCATCGGCGCGATGCTCGATCGCTTCGGCGCGCGCGTCATGCTCGGCCTCGGGATGTTCGTGTGGTCGGTCGCGCAGTTGTTCGGCGGGCTCGTGACGAACCTGCATCAGTTCCTCGCGGCGCGCATCGCGCTCGGCATCGGCGAAGCGCCGCAGTTTCCCGCCGGCGCGAAGGTCGTGTCCGAATGGTTCGCGCAACGCGAACGCGGCAAGCCGACCGGCATCTTCGTCACCTCATCGACGATCGGACCCGCGCTCGCGCCGCCGATCCTCACCGTGCTGCTGCTCAACTTCGGCTGGCGCAACATGTTCGTGATCATGGGCGTGCTCGGGATTGCGGTGTCGATCGGCTGGTACATCGTGTATCGCAATCGCCGCGATGTGAAGCTCGAATCGCAGGAACTCGCGCATCTCACCGAAGGCGAGCCCGCGCAGCGCGCGGAACGCAACATGACCTTCGCGGAATGGCGCGGCCTGTTCGGCAAGGCGACGACGTGGGGCATGATATTCGGCTTCATGGGCGTGATCTACATGGTGTGGCTGTATCTCACGTGGCTGCCCGCGTATCTCGAACATGAGCGCCATCTGACGATCGCGAAGACTGGCTGGGTCGTGACGATTCCGTATCTCGCAGGCACGCTCGGCATGCTGTCGTCGGGCTTCATCGCCGATGGTCTGATGGCGCGCGGCGTCGCCCCGATCCGCAGCCGCAAATGGCCGATCTGCTCGGGTCTCATCGGCGGCGCGCTTTTCACGGTGCCGGCCGCGTTCACGCCGAATCTCACGCTCGCGATCGTCTATCTCTCCGCCGCGATGTTCTTCGTCAACATGGCGAGCGGCGCGGCATGGGCGCTCGTTTCCGTCGCCGCGCCGCGCCACATGGTCGCGTCGCTCGGCAGTATCCAGAACTTCGGCGGTTACTTCGGCGGCTCGTTCGCGCCGTTCATCACCGGCCTCGTCGTCGACAAGACGCACTCGTTCGTGAACGCGTTCCTGATCAGCGCGGGCGTCGCGTTCGCCGCCGCGCTCGTCTACATGTTCGTCGTACGCGCACCGATCGAAGACGCCGAACAGCAAGCCGCACCCGTTCCCGTCGTCTAAATCACAACGTTATGACTTTTCAGGCTGATCTCTTCAAGGGCAAGACCGTCCTCGTGACCGGCGGCACGCAGGGCATCGGCGCGGGCATCGCGCAGCAGTTCGCCGCGCTCGGCGCGCGCGTGATCGCGGCGGGCCTCGCGCCGACCGTAGCCCAACGTGACGCACTCGGCGATGGCGTCGAACTCGCCGCGCTCGATGTCGCCGATGCCGCCAGCGCCGCCGCGCTGTTCGGCACGCTCGACGCGCTCGACGTGCTCGTCAACTGCGCGGGCATGATCCGTCGCGGCGACGAGCACGACATCGAAACGTTCGAGCGCGTGATCGCCGTGAATCTCAACGGCACGATGCGCATGTGCGCCGCCGCGCGTCCCTTGCTCGCGAAGAGCAAGGGTTCGATCGTCAACACGGCCTCGATGCTGACGTTCTTCGGCGGCGGGCTCGTGCCCGCGTACAGCGCGAGCAAGGGCGGCGTCGCGCAACTGACGAAGTCGCTCGCCATCGCCTACGCGGCCGATGGCATCCGCGTGAACGCCGTCGCGCCCGGCTGGATCGCGACGCCGCTGACGCAGGCGCTCCAGGAAGACGATGGCCGTTCGCAGGCCATCCTCGAACGCACGCCGATGAAGCGCTGGGGCTTGCCGGAAGACGTCGCGCGCGTGACGGCGTTTCTCGCGTCGCCGGCGGCGTCGTTCATGACCGGCGCGATCGTGCCCGTCGACGGCGGCTATCTCGTGGCATGATTCGCAGCATCATGCTGACCGACACCACCGCTCTCGACGCCGCCAAAGCCAGCGGCACCGCCGCCTTTTCGAAGTTCATGGCGGTGCTGCAGGTCATCGCCGATGCCGACGAGCCGCCGAGCATCGCGCGGCTCACGGCGGCGAGCGGCTATCCGCGTCCGACGGTGTATCGCATCGTCGGCGCGCTGATCGCGGAGGGGCTGGTGGTCGAGAGCGCGCGCGGCGGCTGTTACGCGCTCGGCCCGCGCCTGATGTCGCTCGCGAGCCGCAGCTGGGAACGCTCGGACTTGCGCATCGCCGCCGCCGACGCGCTGCAGACCTTGCGCGACGCCACCCAGGAAACCGTGCACCTCGCGGTGCGCAGCGGCTCGGAGATGGTGTACGTCGAAAAGCTCGAAAGCCCGCACGCGGTGCGCATGGCCTCGCGCATCGGCACGCGCGTGACGCTCTATTCGAGTTCCGTCGGCAAGGCTTATCTGTCGACGCAGACGCCCGCCGAACGCGATGCGCTGCTGCAAGGCATCGCGTTCGAGCGCTTCACGCCGAATACGATCATCGAGCGCGCCGCGCTCGACGCCGAACTCGACGCGACCCGCGCGCGCGGATACGCGGAGGACCGCGAGGAAAACGAGGCGCAGATTTTCTGCTACGGCAGCGCGATCGTCGGCGCGAACGGTGCGACGCTCGGCTGCGTGAGCGTCAGTATTCCGCTGTTCAGAAAGTGCGCGACGCCGCTTGAAACTTACATCACGCCGCTCAGAGAAGCGTGCCGGGCGATCGCGGAGCGCATGAGCCCCGGCACGCGTTGATGAATTATCGTCGCGCTGTCGCCGCGTAGTGCGCGATGAGCGTCGGCAGGCGCGGCAGCGTGTGCGGCCAATGCGTCGCCTCACGCGCGAGACGCGCCGCAAGACTCCTGCAACTGAACTGATCCGCCGCGAGCCGCACGATCACCTTGCGCGCGATCTTCCATACATCGACATTGGGCGCGATCTCCTGCGCCACGCGCTCGATGCGCTCCATCGCCCGCGACAACAGCACCGCGCGCGACGCGATGCGCCCGTGCCCCGCGCTGAACATATGCTCGGCGGGCGCCTTGCCGATCGCGCCGAACAGTTGCGCCACGCCCACGCCGTGCCGCGCGTGCGGCGACGCAAAGCGCTCGGCCTCGCGCCGATACGTCGCTTCGACCCGCACTTCATGATGCGTCGCGTTCGTCGCGGGCCGGCCGTGTTCGAGATGCGCGCGCGCCGCCGCCTTGTGATCGCCCGACATGAGCGCATGCGACACGCCGACGAGAAAATCACGCTCGTGCGCGGCGAAAATCATCAACGGGTTATCGGCTTCCAGGACGATCTGGCCGCGCGTCCCGGGCTCGATGCTCACGCGCGCGCCCGCCGCATCTAGCCCCGCGTGATATACGCCAACATCGAGCGACATTTCGAAGAACGCTTCGATGAGCGTCGCGAGGACATCGGCCTGATCGAGCCCGCATGACGCAAGCGCGTCCGCATCCGATAGCGCGGCGGTCTCGATCGCGCGCGTGGTCAGCACCGCGTCGTTGCAGTAGTCCCACAGCACTTCGGGCACGGCGAGGCGGTCGTCGTCGCGCAGGCGAAAGCGCAGGTAGCTCTGATCAGCGGCGCGCTGGCGCAAGTCGATCATCGCGTCGACGCTTTCGCGCGCCCGCCGCACCCATTCCACCGGATGCATCTCGCGCGCCTGCGCCGAACGCCGTTCCGCGAAACGCGCCGCCGCGAGCGCGAGATCGAGATCATCGTCGAGTTCGGCGCGGGTGTCGGCGCGCAGCAGCGTTACGCGCACCGGCGTCTCGCCGATGCGCGCCGCATGCGTCTGCTCCGCGATGCCCGAACGCAGCGGCACATCGCTCAACCCGGTGAGTTCGAATGAAAGTGTGGCGGGAAACGTCGCCCTGCAAGCCGCGCGAAAGGCGGCCGCGTCATAGGGCGTGAACAGTCCGTCGACTTCGTGCAAGGCGACGCGCACTGCCGTCTCCGCGAGCGCGGGATGACGCGCGAGCGTCCCGGAAGCGTTTTCCAGCACGCGTGAGAGTTGCGAGAGCGCGGGCACGCCTGCGCCGAGCGGCGCGGCGCGCGCACCGTGGGACGCGAAGAAGCGCGCCACGCGGGTGATCGCGGCGCCGTCGCTGGTCAGCTGGCTTTCGTGGACGAACGCCCGGCCAAGCCGCCAGAGCGTCGCGAGTCGTCGGACAGACAAATTCAGGCTCGCTGAAAGTGAGTTGAAACCGCTGAAAGACTGCGATGCCGCGCTGCGTGGCATCCGGATTGCTCGATGTGTAACACGATTCGGCGGAACCTGCACGCGGATCAAGCGAATCGTTCTTTGCGCTCGACCGTACTTTTTTGCTTCGGTATCCTGCTTATATCTTCATTCCGGCATCTCTTGCTCATGACGTTCGTCAACGATTCCGACTTCACTTCATTGCAGAAAGCGCTGGCCGGGCAACCCGGCGTGCGTAGTTTCGTCATCGCTCACGAAGACCGTATCGTGTTCGAGCACTATCGGTACGATGTCGACGCGCAAAGCCCGCAGGACATCAACTCGGTCACGAAGACGGTCGTCGGACTCGCGGTCGGCGCGGCATTGCGCGCAGGTTTGCTGCCGCCGCTCGACACACCCGTTTGCCACCTCCTGCCGCAGATGCGCTTATACGGCTTCGATCGCCGCGTGCAGCGCATCACGCTGCGGCATCTGCTGACGATGACTTCCGGCTTCGAATGGGATCAGGGCGTCATCGACGAGTGCGTGCTCGGCCCGTGCGAGCGCTTTTCCCGCGAAGGAAGCCGGCTGCGCTTCGTGCTGGCGCGGCCGATCGCGCAACCCGGCATGCGCTTCGAATACGATTCACACGCGATGCTGTTGCTGTCGCTCGTCATCGAATCCGCTACGAAACGCACGCTCGAGTGCTACGTGCGCGACACGCTGTTCGCGCCGCTCGGCATCGCGAGTTGCGAATGGATCAGCGACGAGGATGGACATACCTTCGGCGGCCGCGGCCTCACGTTGCGCACGCGCGACATGATCAAAATCGGGCAGTTGATGCTGCATCGGGGCGTGTGGCGCGGCGCGCGGCTCATCGACGCAACGTTCATCGATGAAGCCACCGCCGTGCATGGCGATGGCGGCCCGCCGATGGACGACGCGCAATACGGCTATCTCTGCTGGATCGATCCGCGCTATGTGTTCGCCGCCGGATACGGCGAGCAGTTCATCTTCGTCGCGCCGCGCGAGCGGATCGTCGCGGCCACGACCTGTGACAACGACGACACGCCCAAAGGCGTGCGCGAATTGTTTGCCCGGCATGTGCTGGGCGCGTCGTGACCGGCACGGCAATAGCCTGCTTTGAGCAGCAATAAATCCTGCACATTCCGAAGCAAAAATGCCCTGCGCTTCAGTTCGCAGCGCGTGTTGCGTTGACTGTATCTTTTTGTCGATACGTACTTCGGATTAATTTCGATACGGTATCTTATTAAAGCGGTAGGCTACAACGTATCAATATCAAGAACGAGGTCGATTCGCGCGCCCGTGCACGAAGACCATAAAGATAAATCGAGAGAGGCGCCATGCAACACCCTTCCGAAGCCCCGATGGCGAAGGCGATGTACATCCTTGGCCAGATCGGCGCGATCATCTGCCATGAACGCGGGCCGCGCCCGCACACCGCTGTGCTGACGAGGATGGCATCGCGGCCCGCCGAGGGTTTCTCTATCGCGGTCGCGCGAATGAACGAGATGTGCCCGCCGCGCCGCGGCCATCGACGCGCGTTGCTGCAATGGAAGCACAAGGAAATCCAACGTCTGAGCCGGATGCTGCCCGATCCACTGCCGACGGCCGCGTCCGCGCACTCGCAGATGCCGTTCTGGGCCGGCTATTGTCAGTATTGGGAAGACATGCTCAAGGAACACGTTCAGCGCGACATCGATCAGCTTGCGCTCAAGCTCGACGACATTCAGCGCAAGCGCGCCGATGCGTGATCGCCCTCGCCCTCCCGCATCGAGAAATAGTCCTGCAATATCGCGATCATTCCGTCGAGTTCCGTCGGCTTGACGAAGTAGCCGTTGAAGCCGGTGCGTTGCGCGCGCGTGAGGTCTTCGGGGTCGGTGCGGCTCGTATGCGCGATCAGCAGCATCGACAGATCGATCGCGCGAATCGCTTCGGCGGCTTCCCAGCCGTCGCCGAGCGGCATCATCAGATCGAGCAGGATCACGCCCGGCCGCCATTTGCGCGCGAGCGACACGGCGTCGAGCCCCGTGTGCACCGCGCGCACGGTGAACGCGGCGTCTTCGAGCGCAAGACAGATTGCGCGCGTCGCCTCCAGATCGTCATCGGCGATGAGCACGCGCGGCTCGTCGGGGCGCGTTGCGCGCGGCGGAATCTGCCACAGCGCTTGCGAAGGAACACGGTCGTGTCGTTGCATCGTTTTGGCCTCGGAATGGACGGAGATGAGAGCAACGATCATTCCCTCGCGGGTCGCTGAAGGCGCAGCGCCAGGCGGGGTGCGGTCCGCCGACGTTACACTTCGGGATTACCCGGTGGCTGTCGCGGCGCGCCGGTTCACGCGCGCCGTGCAGGATCTGCACCGCCGTGGCTCGTGCGGCGGCGATGGTGCATTCATCTTCAATACGAGAGGCTAATCGATGTTCGTCGTGTATTGGCTCGGCGGCAACCCTGATATCGAAGGCGCGGCGCACTTCAAACGGTTCGATGAGAACGCGCTTTCCGATGCGCTGCGCTTTGCGGAGGCGTTGCGCCGCCGACAGGCCGATGGCGAAGATATCGGCTTCGTCACGCTATGCAGTGAAAACCCGCATTCGGTAGGCAAGCCTGGCGTCGCCGATCCGCCTGCCGGTTACGACTGGAAAAAGCGCCGCCGTTAAGTTCCTGCGTAAAAGATGCAGACAAAGATCCAGACGCGCGCTCATTCGCGCCTAAGTCTGTACGGCGATCATCCTGTCTGAACGAACCAGACCGGAGACGCATCATGTACAAGCACATCCTCGTCGCAGTAGGCACGAGCCTCAGCGAAAGCGCCCTGACCACCGCCATCACGCGCGCCCGCGCCTGCAACGCGCGTCTGACCGCGCTGCATGTCGTCGATCAGACGCCGTGGTGGGCCGTCGTCACCAGCGATAGCGATCCGGACGAAACGCTCGGCGTCATCGACGATCACGCGCGCGCCGTGACGCGTTATGCGGCGCGGCTGATCGACAGCGCGGGCATCGACGGCATCGCGCGCAGCGTCACGCAGCCGCTCGACGGCACCAGCGTCGGCGCGTTGATCGCGAAGGAAGCGCAAGCGGCGAGCGTGGATCTCATCGTGCTCGGCGGCGAAGCGGACACCGGCTGGCGGCACGGCGAAGCGCGTCTGCGCGATGTGGTGTGCATGCACGCACGCTGCGACGTGCTGATCGCGGCGCACGCGCCGGCGCCCCTTTATGCGGAAAAGGACATGGAGTCGATCGAGGCGCGCTTCGCCGCTTCGCAGGGCCGCGCGCAAGCGCGCGCATCGCATCGTCAGAGCGCGCCGCGCAAGTGAGCCGCAAGCTGCACGATGCCGATCGATATCTGCTTCTCACGTTTCGGATCGAGCCGGCCGACCGGCACGCTCGTCGATACCGCGACGCGCTTGCCCGCCGGCGTCATCCCGACGAAGGCCGCGAAACACGCGAGTCCCTCGGCGACCTCCTCGCGCTCGACCGCGAGCCCGCTCGCACGGATCGCCGCGAGTTCGCGTAACAGCGCCGCGCGCCGCGTAATGGTGCGCGGCGTGACCGCTTCGAGACGCTCGGGCAGACGTTCGACGACGGCTTCGTCGCTCATGCCGGCAAGCAGCGCCTTGCCGAGCGCGCAGCAATGCGCGGGCAGACGCGAACCGAGATCGGAGACGAGCCGCACCGGACGATGCGCGTCCTCGCGCGCGATATAAACCACCTGCACGCCGTCGAGCACGGCGAGTTGCACCACCTCGTTATGCTTGTTGATGAACGCGCCCGCGCCTTCGCGGAACGCGGCCTGAAGTTTGTCGTGTCGCACGTACGCGTTGCCGAGCTCGAACAGGCCGACGCCGATCATGTAGCCGTCGTCGCGCTTGTCGATCCATTGCATGCGCGCGAGCGTTTCGAGCATCAGATACAGCGTGCTGCGCGACAGGCCGGTCTGTTCCGCGAGCGTGGCGGCGCGCACCGGCTTGGCAGCGGCGGCGAGCGCTTCGAGAATGTCGCTCGCGCGGCGCAGCGCGGGGACGTCATAGGTCTTTTCCATGGGTGAATCTTCCAACAGGTTGGACAATTAATCAACCTGATGGACACCACCCCGCACGCGGGCTACGATCGGCTTTCCTTTCCCGCCCGTCATTCGCATTCATGCAAACCGTCAACGTCTCCTCCTGTCTGCCCGAAGATTTCGCCGATGCCGTGCTGATCGGCCGCGTCTGGCGTCCCGCGCCTGTGAACGGTCCCGCTGTCGTCGCGGTGCGCGGCGGCGAAGTGTTCGACATCACGCGCGCCGCGCCGACCACCGCCGATCTCTTCGATAATGCCGACGCACTCGACATCGCCCGGAACGCGGAAGGCGAGCATCTCGGCGGCGTGCAGGACCTGTTGCAGGCAACGCTCGATGCGTCCGCCGATGGCCCGCGTCTGCTCGCGCCCTGCGATGTGCAGGCGGTGAAGGCGTGCGGCGTCACGTTCGCGGTGAGCTTGCTGGAGCGCGTGATCGAGGAACAGGCCGGCGGCGACGCGAGCCGCGCGCAGGAAGTGCGCGACACGATCAACAAGCTGATCGGCGCGGATCTCTCGCAGATCAAGCCCGGTTCGGAAAGCGCGGCGAAACTGAAGGCGGAGCTTGAGCGTCGCGGCGCGTGGTCGCAGTACATGGAAGTCGGCATCGGGCCGGATGCGGAAGTGTTTTCGAAGTCGCAGCCGATGTCATCGGTCGGCTTCGGCGCGGATGTCGGCCTGTATCCGACATCCCAATGGAACAACCCGGAACCGGAGATCGTGCTCGCGGTGAATGCGCGCGGCGAGATCGTCGGCGCGACGCTCGGCAACGACGTGAACCTGCGCGATATCGAAGGCCGCAGCGCGTTGTTGCTCGGCAAGGCGAAGGACAACAACGCGTCGTGCGCTATCGGGCCGTTCGTGCGCTTGTTCGATGAGCGCTTCACGCTGGATTCGGTGCGCGGCACGAGCGTGTCGCTGCGCATCGAAGGCGCGGACGACGGCTTCGTGCTCGAAGGCGTCAGCCATATGAGCGAAATCAGCCGCGATCCGGCCGATCTCGTCACGCAGACGCACGGCGCGCATCATCAGTATCCGGATGGGTTCATGCTGTTTCTCGGCACGATGTTCTCGCCGATCAAGGATCGCGATACGGCGGGCGGCGGATTCACGCATCATCTCGGCGATGTCGTGACGATCTCGACGCCGAGTCTTGGGGCGTTGGTCAATACCGTGAGGCTGTCGACGGAAATCGAGCCGTGGACGTTCGGCGTGAGGGCGTTGTATCGGAGTCTTGCGACGCGGGGGTTGTTGGGGAAGGCGGCGGAGTGATTCAGGGCCGCTGGCGTCCGGCTTCGATTTGCGTGAACGCAGCGCCATCAAATCGATAGTAGTAAGTGCCGTGGCCTTGTTCGTTTCTGATTCCGCGAACGATCAGCAGCGAACTGTCCTTGCGGTAAGCCAGAGGCTCGGTGACATCGAGCGGCCAGTCGGAGACGGTGAAGGGAAGCATGACGACTTTTCCCGTCTTCGAGTCGATCGCGGCAGCCATCACGCAACCGGCTCCGCAACCCCATTCGCTCATGATGAAGTGCCCGGCGAAGTTGACGGGAGCGCGTGCCGCTTCTGTGAGTTGGGCGATGTAGCGGCGGCTTTCGCTTGTGGTCAGCCGGAGCTTGACGGGTTTGCGCGCCTCCTTGACTGTCGCGGGATAGTCCGTGAAACGCGGTTCAGCGTTGTGAGCGAAACCCGAAATGGGCGCTGCGATGAGCAGCCAGAATACGACAAAGATTTTTCGCATGGGTCAATACCAGTGGTGTTTTTCCCAGAAATCTCTTGCCGCTTTTGCCGAATGATAGCGACCGTAGATATAGCGAATCCCGCCCTGGCATTCTTCAACAGCATTGCCAAACGATTTTTCCCCGTGGGGATTGAATTCATATTGCGCGTGCAAAAGCTGAAACAGGCCTCGCGCGCTTGAATTGTGATTGCGGTTATCCACGATGCCGCTCGATTCCTGGGCCAGAATCCAGAGCAAATCATCGTAGTCCGCCTCGGATACCGTCTCGAGGCGAATAGCGTCTCTGAGCGCGGACCGAACATAGAGCGGCACGACGTCTGTGGGAATGGCTTGCCACGCCTTTCGAGGCTGCTTGAACGGGCGGTGGTGGTGAGCGTGTGGCGTAGTCATGCGACGGCCTTTTGAATTCGCACTTTGTGTTTCACGACACTAAGCGAACTCGACCCGATGGCCTACACGACTTCTCTGAAAGCGCGCGTCGTTCTCACGCCCCCCCAAACCGAAACCCCTTCGCCTGCCCTTTCGTCACCAGTTGCACCGGCGTCTCCATATATGGCGACAAATCCCTCTGCCGCCGCTTCTCGAGCAACGCCTTCACCGCCACGTCCACACCGAACACCGCCTGCCGCGCGCCGAATTGCTCGACCGTCGCAAGCAGGCGGCCGTCGTCCAGCATCGGCTGCACGGCTTCGATGTTGTTGTAGCCCGTCACCAGCACGCGGCCTTTCTTCTCGGCGATGCGGATCGCGTCGATTGCGCCCATCGCGATGTTGTCGTTCGCGCAGAGCAGGCCGCGCACATCCGGATGCGCGTAAAGCATCTGCAGCGCGATCGACTTGCCGCTCGCGGCGGTCCAGTCGCCGCCGTCCGCATCGGCGATACGCATGCCCGCTGCGGTCATCGCTTCCCTGAAGCCGAGCGTGCGTTGCTGCGCGTTGCGATCGTTCGACGGCCCTTCGATGATGCCGACCTCGTCGCCCGCCTTCAGCTTCGAGCCGAGATACGCGCCGACGAGCTTCGCGCCGCGCCGGCTGTCCGGTCCGACGAACGGAATCGCGAGGTCCGCCACTTCCTGCGCGGCTTCGTCGAACGGATTGTCGATCGCGATCACGATGATGCCCGACGCAATCGCCTTCGCGGCCACCGGCAACAGCGCCTTCGAATCGGCAGGCGCGATGACGATCGCGTTGGTCTTTGCGTCGATCAGCGTCTCGACGATGTGTATCTGCCCCGCGACGTCATTGTCGGCGAGCGTGCCGTGCGTGGTCAGATCGAGTTGCGATGCGTAGTGCCGCTGGTAATTGCGCGCGCCTTCGATCATCGAGACGACGAACGGATCGTTCAGCGACTTCATCACGAGCGCGACCGTCACCTTGTCCGATGCCGCGCGCACGTCGCACACGCGCGCGAACGAGCACGCGCTCAGGGCGCACGCGGCAAGCAGGCGGCGGCGGGCAAGGCTCGTCATGGAATTTTGAGACAGATGAAAACGTCTCATTGTAGACGCACGCGTCTGCGCGCCGATGACGCCAGATCGTCAGCGCGCCGCCGCCTCCGCGAGCGCGGCCACGCCGCCTAGCGGCTTCATCAGTTCGGCGTCGAGCCCGTGACGCGCGCGCAGAAAGTCCGGCGCGTTATAGGAAAGCCACGCGCGGCCGTCGGCGTCTTCCCATGACAGCACCTTGAGCGGCAAGTCGAGCGCGGCGGTCGGCACCGCCTGCATCAGTGGCGTGCCCGCCTGCGGATTGCCGAACACGAGCAACTGGCTCGGCGGCATCGTGAGGCCGGCGCGCGCCGCGTCGCCGCTGAAGTCGATGCGCGCGAACAGAATCAGCCCGCGCGCGCGGATCAGCGCTTCGAGCCTGTCGGCGGTCGCGACGGCGCCATGCGCGCTCGCGATCGTGACGACGCCGTTGTCCGCGGGATCGATGCTCATTTTTTCCACGCAAGCGCGACGAACGCCGTACACAGCGCTTCCATGCCGAGCGCGTCTTCGTCGTCGAAACGATTCGGCACGGGGCTGTCTACGTCCCATACGCCGATCAGCGTGCCGTCGCTCGCGATGAGCGGCACGACGATCTCCGAGCGCGACGCCGAATCGCATGCGATATGCCCGGGAAACGCGTGCACATCCGGCACGACCTGCGTGCGCCGCTCGCGCGCCGCGGTGCCGCACACGCCGCGTCCGAGCGCGATCCGCACGCACGCCGGCTTGCCCTGAAACGGCCCGACGACCAGCTCGTCGCCATCGAAGAGATAGAAGCCCGCCCAGTTCAGATCCGGCAGCGTGTGATAGACGAGCGATGAAAAATTCGCGGCATTGGCGATGAAGTCGGTTTCATCGGCGATGAGCGCGCGGGCTTGCTGTAGCAGTTCGTCGTATTGCGCTGCCTTGGTCGCGTGCGTGGCCTGGGAGATCGAGAACATGGAACGGCGAAAGAAGTGTCGAAAAGTGTCGCCGACGATAGCACATCGATCTGCGCGACGCTTCCCGTAAGCGCATCGCAAGGCAGCGCCGCGCGGCTTGGCAGCGTCGGCTGCATCGCCTAGTGTGAATCGCACCGGGTCCGCCGTTTGCGGCTGCTCGGCATCGCGCCGCCCGCACCATCTCTTCAAAACGCGCTTAAAAAGCGGCTTCGGGATTTCCCTCCTTTACTTCGACGCGCCGTCGTTCTTAAATAAATCAACTTGATTTAATTAATGGCCACGAGTCGATGGCCGTCTCCGGAGACAGCGCGTGAAATCCCCAAGCGGCAGAGGAAGCAACTCCGCGAACGTACGCCGGTACAACGAGCGGCTGCTGTTGCAGGCGTTGCGGCGCGCCGAACCGGCGTCGAAGGCCGAACTCGCGCGCCACGCGAATCTGACGAGCACGGCGGTCGGCAGCATCGTCGAATCGCTGGAAAATGCGGGCCTGATCGAATACACCGGACGTCGTCTCGACGGCCAGCGCGGCCAGCCCGCGTCGCTGATCCGGCTCGATCCGCGCGGCGCGTTCGGCATCGGCGTGCGGCTGGATCGCACCGGCATCGAAACGGTGCTCGTGAATTTCGCCGGCGATGTCCTTGCCCGCAGCGCGCTCGATGCCGTGCTGCCGCATCCGTCCGAGGCTCTCAAGATCGTGCAGCGCGACATCGACAACATGCTCGGCCTGCTGTCCGCGCCGGAACGCGAGCGGCTGACGGGCGTTGGCATCGCGCAGCCGTTCAACCTCGGCAGCTGGCTGCGCGAGCTCGGCCTGCCCGCCGAAACCTTCCGCGCCTGGGACGAAACCGATTTCGCCGATGAACTCGGCCGCGCGCTGTCGCTGCCCGTCTTCAGCGAAAACGACGGCAACGCCGCCGCGACCGCCGAGCTGTTCTACGGCCACGGCCGCCGCTGCGACGACTTCGTCTACCTGTTTCTCGGCTCCGCGATCGGCGGCGGCGTCGCGATCAACGGCGACTGCCTGCGCGGCACGTCGGGCAACGCGGGCGACATCGGCGTCATTCCGGTGCCGCCGAGCCGCCTGCCTTCCGCGCCGCAGCCGTCCGGCCGCTGGGACATTCTGCTGTCGCGCGCGTCGCTGAACGCGCTCGTGCGGCATCTCAACTATTGCGGCGCGGCGGCGGACAACCGCGTCGACTTGCAGGCGTGCATCGAGCGGGATCTTCCCGCGGTCGACGAGTGGATCGACGACTGCATCGAAGCGCTCGCGCCCGCCTTGCGCGCGACGCTCTGCGTGCTCGACGTGCCGATGGTCGTGATCGATTCCGATATCGACGGCGGCCTGCTCGACAAGCTCGTCGAGCGGCTCTCGACGACGCTCGCCGCCAACGCGCCCGAAGCGCGCGGCACCCCGACGCTCGTGCGCGGCTCCTTCGGCCCGGATGCGGGCGCGATCGGCGCGGCCACGCTGCCGATGTTCTTCAACTTCTCACCGCGCGCGGCGATTCGCCACGCGGGCTTCAAACCGCAAGAGGTGAACCATGCCGCATGACCCTTCCCGTCCGCCGCCGCTTCTGGAAATGCGCGGCATCAGCAAAACCTTTCCGGGCGTGCGCGCGCTCAACGACGTGCGCCTGTCCGTCTATCCCGGCGAAGTGCATTCGCTGATGGGCGAAAACGGCGCGGGCAAATCCACTCTGATGAAAATCCTGTCGGGCGCGTATCAGGCCGATGCGGGTGGCCAGATTCTCATCGACGGCAAGACCGTCACCATCGACGGGCCGCTCGCCGCGCGCGCGCTCGGCGTCGCCGTGATCTATCAGGAACTGAGCCTCGCGCCGAATCTTTCCGTCGCGGAGAACATCCACGCGGGACGCGAGTTGCGGCGCGGCAGGCTGGTCGATCGCAAAGGCATGGAGCGCGGCTGCGAGGATGTGCTGAAGCGCCTCGGCGCGAGCTTCAAGCCGCATACGCTGGTCGGCGATCTGTCGATCGCGGAGCGGCAGCTCGTCGAAATCGCGCGCGCCGTGCACGCGCATGCGCGCATCCTCGTGATGGACGAGCCGACCACGCCGCTCTCGTCGCGCGAAACCGATCGTCTGTTCGAACTCGTACGCACGTTGCGCGCGGAAGGCATCGCGATCATCTATATCAGCCACCGCATGGCGGAGATCTATGAGCTGTCGGACCGCGTGTCCGTGCTGCGCGACGGGTCGTACGTCGGCACGCTGATGCGCGACGAACTCTCCGCCGACAGCCTCGTGAAGATGATGGTCGGCCGCGACATCTCCGGCTTCTACAAGAAGGAGCACGCGCCCTACGATCCGGGCAACGTCGTGCTGTCGGTGCGCGATATCGCCGACAACAATCGCGTGAAAGGATGCAGCCTCGACCTGCACGCGGGCGAAGTGCTGGGCATCGCGGGACTCGTCGGCGCGGGGCGCACGGAACTCGCGCGGCTGATTTTCGGCGCCGAAGAGAAGACTCGCGGCGAAGTGTCGATGCACGGCAAGCCGGTGAAGCTGCGCACGCCGCGCGACGCGATCGATGCCGGCCTCGTCTATCTCACCGAAGACCGCAAGGGCCAGGGCCTGTTCCTCGACATGAGCGTGCGCGACAACATCAACATCACGATCGCCGGACGCGACGCGAAAGCGGGCGTGATGGACCTGCCGCGCGGCAACACGCGCGCGAAGGACGCGATCGCCGCGCTGACGATTCGCGTGCCGAACATGCGCGTCAACGTGGGTGCGCTGTCGGGCGGCAACCAGCAGAAAGTGCTGCTCTCGCGCCTGCTCGAAACGAAACCGGAAGTGCTGATCCTCGACGAGCCGACACGCGGCGTCGATATTGGCGCCAAGTCGGAGATTTATCGAATCATCAACGATCTCGCGCGCACGGGCGTCGGCGTGATCGTCATCTCGAGCGAGTTGCCGGAAGTGATCGGCGTGGCGGACCGCGTGCTCGTGATGCGTGAAGGCGAAATCGCGGGCGAGCTCGGCGGCCATTCCGGCAAGCCGATTTCACAGGAAGGCATCATCGAACTGGCGACGGGCTCGAAGATCAAGCTCGATCAGGCGGCTTAAGGATTACGGAGAGAGACATGGCTAACACGACGAAACACCAGGAAGGCGCCGCGCCGGTTGCGAAAGCAGAAAGCACGACCCAGCGGCAGAAAAGCATCGAGCATCGCGAGCGCATGCAGGTGCTGATGCGCACCGCCGGCATGCTGCCGGTGCTGATTCTGCTGTGCATCGGCTTCGGCATCGTGACGGATGGCTTCTTCAGCTTCCAGAACATGTCGATCGTCACGCAGCAGGCATCGATCAACATCGTGCTCGCGGCCGGCATGACCTTCGTGATTCTCACGGGCGGCATCGATCTTTCGGTCGGCTCGATTCTGTCGGCGGGCGCGGTCGCCGCACTGCTCGCATCGAACATTCCGGGCTGGGGCTGGCTCGGCGTTCCGGCGGCGCTCGCGGTCGGTCTCGGCTTCGGCGTCGTCAACGGCCTGTTGATCGCGTTGCTGAAACTGCCGCCGTTCATCGTCACGCTCGGCTCGCTCACCGCGGTACGCGGCATCGCGCGGCTGATCGGTCACGACACGACCATCTTCAATCCGCAACTGTCGTTCGCGTTCATCGGCAACGACACGCTGTTCGGCGTGCCCTGGCTGGTGATCATCGCGCTGCTCGTCGTGTTCGTGTCATGGTTCATTCTGCGACGCACCGTGCTCGGCCTGCGCATCTATTCGGTCGGCGGCAATCCGGAAGCGGCGCGTCTTTCGGGCATCAAGGTGTGGGGCATCCAGCTCTTCGTCTACGCGATCTCGGGCTTGCTCGCAGGTCTCGGCGCGGTGATGTCCGCCGCGCGTCTCTACGCCGCGAATGGTCTGCAACTCGGCCAGTCGTACGAACTCGATGCGATCGCCGCGGTGATTCTCGGCGGCACGAGCTTCGTCGGCGGCGTGGGCTCGATCGTCGGCACGCTGGTGGGCGCGCTCATCATCGCGGTGCTGACGAACGGTCTCGTGCTGCTCGGCGTGTCGGATATCTGGCAATACATCATCAAGGGCCTCGTGATCATCGGCGCGGTGGCGCTCGATCGTTACCGTCAGCGCGGCTCGGCTCGCACCTGAACTTCCGCTATCCGGGCGCATTCGGGTCCGCGTGCGCCCGCCCTCGAAAAAAGGACCAACTGGAGACAACAACATGCGCAAACACAACAAGCTTTTCGCCAGCGTCGCACTCGCTCTCGGATTCACCCTGTCGCTGTCGGCGCACGCCGCCGACAAGCAGTTGAAATCCGTCGGCATCACGGTCGGCTCGCTCGGCAACCCGTACTTCGTGACGATCGCAAAGGGCGCGGAAGCCAAGGCGAAGGCCATCAATCCGAGCGCCAAGGTGCAGGCGGTGTCGTCGGACTACGACATGAACAAGCAGTTCACGCAGATCGACAACTTCATTTCGGCGCACGTCGACATGATCCTGCTGAACGCCGTCGATCCGAAGGCGATCGAGCCCGCGGTGAAGAAGGCGCAGAAGGCGGGCATCGTCGTGATCGCGGTGGACGTGGCAGCCGCGGGCGCGGACGCGACCGTGCAGACCAACAACGTGCAGGCCGGCGAAATTTCCTGCGACTTCCTGGCGAAGAAGCTCAACGGCAAGGGCAACGTGGTGATCGAGAACGGGCCGCAGGTGTCGGCGGTGATCGATCGCGTGAACGGCTGCAAGAGCGTGCTCGCGAAGAATCCGGGCATCAAGATCCTGTCCGACGATCAGGACGCCAAGGGCTCGCGCGAAGGCGGCATGAACGCGATGCAGGGCTATCTCACGCGTTTCCCGAAGCTCGATGGCGTGTTCGCAATCAACGATCCGCAAGCGATCGGCACGGACCTCGCGGCGAAGCAGCTGCATCGCGGGAATATCGTGATCACGTCGGTGGACGGTGCGCCGGATATCGAAGTGGCGCTGAAGTCGGATACGTCGGTTCAGGCATCGGCGAGCCAGGACCCGTGGGCGATGGCGCAGCAGGCGGTCAGCGTCGGTTATGACCTGATGAACGGCAAGAAACCGAGCAGCTCGACGATCCTGTTGCCGTCGACGCTGGTGACGCGCGAGAACGTCGGCAGCTACAAGGGCTGGTCGTCGCCGCGCTAAAGCATCGTCAGCGCCGTTGTTATCGAATGGGCGCGACGCGCAGCGCGCTCGGCTTGTCCGGCGCGCCCGAGCGGTCGACCACGATGAGCCGTTTGCGCGCGACGTCCACCGCGACGCCGCGCGGCGCTTCGAGGCCGTCCATGACGACGGTCGCCCGGCCGCGCTTCGAGAAGCTGCACACGGCGTGCGCGCCGCACTTCGTGTAGAGCGTGCCGTCGGGTGCCGCGGCCATCAGGTCGGGCGCGTCAACGGTCGCGAAGACATCGCTGGCGGGCACGGGCGCGCTCGCCGCCCGCGCCGCCTGCAGATCCACCTTGTAGATGCGGTTGGCGGCCTGATCGCTGATGTAGAGCGTCTCGCCGACGGCCGCGAGACCGACCGGCTTGGCCAGTCCGCCGACGATGTCGCGCTCGATCATCTGGCGCGGCGCGGCGCCGCGCGTGATCACGCTCACGCCGCCTTCGGGCGGCGCGCTGCCCTCCTTCACGAACCAGCTCGACAGGAACGTGCCGCTATCGAGCACGAAGAGGCCCAGACGCCGCCGCGCCGAATTCGTATCCGACGCAAGCGCGACCTGACCGCTCGGCGCGATATCGAAAACGGCGCCAGCCGTGCCGAAGCCGAACTGTTCGACGAGCAGATGCCCGTTCGGCGCGAACGCGATCTGGCTCAGGCCGGTGCGCTCGCCCTCCGCGTGAGGAATGCGCGCGTAGAGAGAGAACGCAGGCGCGTCCTCGTCGCCGATGTGCGTCGTCATCACGATGCCGTTGGTTCTGTCGTCGGTGACGAACACCGCGCCGTCCGCATCGCGCACCGCGACGCCGTTGGGCGTGCCCGCGAGCGGCACCGTCTGCGCCGTCGTGCCCGGCGCGACCGAGCTGCACGCCGCGAGGAACATCGTCATGGCGAATGCCGCCGTCAGCCGACGCTTCATGCGTTTCTCCCGTCGATAAGCCGAAGATCATGTCCGTCATGCCGCGGGAAACATGGCATCGCGCCGGACATCGTAATATAGTCGCAGATATAACGCGGCCCCAATACGCTTTCACGCTTCTTACGTCAAACGCCATGGAACTTGCGCACTCGATTTCCGCTCGCCCGGCCACGCCAGACGGACCCGTCGTCGAGATCGGCGGCGCGGTGCAACGACCGCTCACGCTCGATCTTGCCGCATTGCGCGAATTCGCGTGCGCGCACATCGCGCCATTCGATCTGGTGTGTTTTTCGACCGGCCGCTACATCCGTCCGATGGGAAGTTATCGCGGCGTGCCGTTGCGCGTGCTGCTCGACGCGGCGGGCGTGCGCCGCCCGGACAACTCGGATTTCAAGCGCACCGTGTTTCTTGCGCACGCGCACGACGGCTACGCCGTGACATTTTCGTGGCACGAGCTGTTCAATACGCCGATCGGCGCGCAGGTGATCGTCGCCTATGAGTGCGCGGATCGCGAACTCGGGATCGAGGATGGTCTGCCCGTGCTCGTGTCGGGCGCGGATACGGTGCATGCACCGCGACACATGAAGCGCCTCGTGCGCGTCGACGCGCACGTGCTGGGCACAGCGCATCGATGAACGCGTCAGCGCGTGCGTTGCTCGCGCACGCCATCCATCCCGATGCGCCCGATACCGTGCTGTTCGCGCGGCTCATCGGCGCGCGCATCGAATCGAATGATCTGCTTCTGCTCGGGCTCGATGCCGGCGCGTTCGCCGCGCTGATCGGCCGGCATTTTCGCGGTGCGGCGGTTGGTCGTGTGCCGGGTGCGATTCTCGGATCGCCGCATCGCGCGTTCGTGCGCGATCTGCACGGCCTGCTGATGTGGCACGACCGCACGGCGACGAGCCATCGGGAAGATGCGTTTTGTCTCGCGACGATCATCGCTGCGGCGTCGTTGCGGCCGGATCATCTGTGGCGCGATCTCGGCCTCGACGGGCGCGATGATGTCAGCGAGATGCTGGAGCGTCACTATCCCGCGCTGGTCGCGCGCAATGTTGCGAATCTGCGCTGGAAGAAGTTTCTCGCGCAGGAAGTTGCGCACGCGAGAAGCGTCGCGCCGATGGGTGCGCCGGGGTGTCCGGGGTGTGAGGATTATGGGTTTTGCTATCCGGACCACCGATAGAGCGAGCAGGTTGAGCATCGGCGCTTTGCCTCGCTGACGACGCTGACGAGCCCCCCCCTTTCGTTCCCTTTCCAAGCGCTTATCGCGAGGCCCTGGTGCGCCTCGCCGGCCGAGCGTGTCCGTTCTTTCAGAATCTTCCTACGACGTTCCACGTTTAGGAACACTGACAATACCGAGTTTCCCTCGACACTAGGCAGAGCATCGTGGAATCGATTCTGCCGACCCAAACAAGAAGCATGAACAAGGGTATCTACAAACTCGTCTTCGGCCGCGTGCGACATATGCTCGTCGCCGTCGCGGATTTCGCCAACGCTCACGGCAACACGCCCGGCACACGCGGCGCGAGCGCAGTCGTTCGGGACGCCGAGCCCGCGCCCGCATTACGCGCGCTCGCGCTGGCCGCGATGCTGCTCGTAGGCAATATCATCATGAGCGCGCCATCGCTCGCGCAGATCGTAGCGGCGCCCGGCTCGGGCGCGCGCGTCGTGCAGACCCAAAACGGGCTTCCGCAAGTCGATATCGCAAAGCCTTCGAGCGCCGGTGTTTCGCTCAACAAATATTCACAGTTCGACGTCCAGAAACAAGGCGCGATCCTCAACAACTCGGCAACGATCACCGCCACGACACAGGCCGGCTATGTGAACGGCAACGCGAACCTGACGCCGGGCAACGAGGCGCGCGTGATCGTCAATCAGGTATTGAGCAACTCGCCGTCGCAGTTACGCGGATTTTTGGAAGTCGCCGGCAGAAAGGCGGAAGTCATCGTCGCAAATCCGAACGGCCTGGTCGTGGACGGCGGCGGCTTCATCAATACGTCACGCGCGGTCCTGACCACCGGCACGCCGAATTTCGGACCGAACGGCAACCTCGCGGGCTTTACGGTCAACGGCGGTAACGTCAGCATTCAGGGCGCGGGGCTCAACGCGAGCAATGTCGACGCGGTCGACATCCTCGCGCGCGCCGTAGAGGTCAACGCGGCCATCTACGCGAATCAGCTTAACGTCGTCGCGGGCGCGAATCAAATCGATCACGATACGCTCGCCGCGACGCCCATCGCGGGCAATGGCGCCGCGCCCTCGGTCGCGATCGACGTCAGCCAACTCGGCGGCATGTACGCGAACAGGATATTTCTGGCGAGCAACGAGAACGGCGTCGGCGTGAGCACGCGCGGCATTCTCGCCGCGCAGGCTGGCGACCTGACGCTCAAGTCGAACGGCCAACTCGTGCTCGCCGGGACCACGAACGCGAGCGGGTCGATCAGCGTATCGGCGCGCGATGGCATCGACAATAGCGGCGCGACTTACGCGCAGCGCGACGTGAACGTCGCGACGGCGGGCGGGTTGAGCAGCTCGGGCATCCTCGCATCGCAGAACAATACGACGGTCAACGCGGGCAGCGTTGCATCGACCGGCACGCTCGGCGCGGGCGTGAACAACGACGGAACGATCGCCAACGCGGGCAATTTGAACGTGATCGCGAGCGGCGCGGTATCGGCGCGCGGGCGCAACGAAGGCGGCGGCAACACGACGATCCGGGGCGCGTCGGTCGATCTAGCGGGCAGCAATACATCGGCCAATGGCGCGCTGGCGCTCGACGCCACGAGCGGCGACATGAACCTGTCGGGCGCGAGCACGACCGCAGGCGGCACGCTCGACGCCAGCGCGGCGGCCACGCTCACGAACGACGGCGGCAAACTGTCGAGCGGCGCGGCGATGCGGGTCGCGGCGGCCAGTTTGTCGAACGCGAACGGTCAACTCGTCTCGCAATCGACACTCGATGTGAACACACGCGGCGCGCTGAGCAATCGCAGCGGCACGATGCAGGCGGCGGGCCGTGAGACCGTGCAGGCGGGCTCGCTCGACAATACGGGCGGCAAGATCGCGTCGCTCAATGGCGACGGGTTGAGCGTGTCGACGACAAGCGCGCTCGTCAATGGCGCGAGCGGTACGATCGGCACGAACGGCACGAACGGCACGCTCGATGTCGACGCGCTCACGCTCTCGAACGCGGGGCAACTCACGGCGGCGGGCGACGCGCACGTGCGCGCGGACACGCTCGACAATCGCGCCGGCAGCGTCACGGCGGGCGGCGCGCTCGATGTCGCCGCGAACAATGCACTCGACAATACGGGCGGCACGCTCTCAGGCGCGGCGACGAACGTCTCGGGCGCATCGATCGACAACACGCGCGGCACGATCGAAGGCGACACGCTCGCCGTCTCGACGCCCGGCGCACTCGTCAACGCGGGCGGCACGCTCACACAGTACGGCGCGGCCGATCAGACCATCCACGCGGGCGGCGCGCTCGACAACACCGGCGGCACGATCGCAAGCAACGCGACGAATCTCGGAATCGATGCGCAAACGATCGCGAACAACGGCGGCAAGGTTCAGCACGCGGGCACGGGCGCGCTCGCGTTGAACTCGAAAGGAACGCTATCGAACGCCTCGGGCAATGTCGTGACGAACGGCGCGCTCGATAACCACGCCGGAACGATTCAGGCGGCCAAAGCGGCGACGGTGAAGTCGGCCTCGCTCGACAACACGGGCGGGCGTCTCGTCTCGCTCAATGGCGACGGCTTGAAGGTCACAACGTCGGGCGCCCTGGTCAACGGCGCGGGCGGCGTGATCGGCACAAACGGCGCGCTCGATGTCGACGCGCTCTCGCTCTCGAACGCGGGTCAACTCACGGCGGCGAGCGAGGCGCACGTGCGCGCGGCTACGCTCGACAATCGCGCCGGCAGCGTTACGGCAGGCGGCGCGCTCGATGTCGCCGCGAATAATGCGCTCGACAACACGGGCGGCACGATATCGGGCGGTTCGACGACCGTCTCGGGCGCATCGATCGACAACACGCGCGGCACGATCGAAGGCGACACGCTCGCCGTCTCGACGCCCGGCGCACTCGTCAACGCGAGCGGCACGCTCACGCAGTACGGCGCGGCCGATCAGACAATTCACGCGGCCGGCGCGCTCGACAACGCAGGCGGCACGATCGCGAGCAATGCGACGAATCTCGGCATCGACGCGCAGACGATCACGAACGACGGCGGCAAGGTTCAGCATGCGGGCACGGGCGCGCTCGCGATCAACGCGGCGGGCGCGCTCTCGAATGTCAACGGCAGCGTGCAAACCAACGGCGCGCTCACGGCGAGCGGCGCGAGCGTCGACAACACGGGCGGCACGCTGCTGGCCATGAACGCAGCGCGAATCGATGCGGCATCGGGCATCGTGAACCGTGGTGGTTCGATCTACGGCGCAGCGGGTTTGCACGTCGGCACGCAAGGCGATATCGACAATGCGAGCGGCTCGATGCAGACCGCGGGCGATCTCAATGTCGACGCGGCAGGCGCGCTCGCCAACACGGGCGGCACGATCAGCGCCAATGGCCCGCACGGCTCGGCGAGCGTGAGCGCGGCGCGCATCGACAACACGGGCGGCACGCTCACCAACGCGGGCGACGGCGCGACGACGATCAGCGCGTCGGACGTTGTCAATACGGGCGGCACGCTCGGCGGTAATGGCGACGTGACGCTCAACGCGCAGACGCTCGACAACAACGCGGGCGCGAACCTCGTCGCGGGCGGCGCGGCGAATCTGAACGTCGCTCAGACCGTGAACAACGCGGACGGCACGCTGTTCGGCGGCACGGCCCTCAACTTGAACCAAGCAAGCGCGACCGTCATCAACGACGGCGGCGCGATCCTTGGCGGCCTCGACGTCTCGCTTGCGGTCGCCTCGCTCTCGAACGCGGGCGGATCGATCCGCGCCAATCGCGACGTCAGCGCGAGCGGCGTCGTCTCGGGCGACGGCGCCATGATCGCGGGGCGTGATCTCTCGCTTGACGTCGTCGGCGATTACACGAACGGCACGGCCAACAACCTGCACGCCGATGGCGACATGCGCGTCGCCGCGACGGGCACGCTCAGCAACGCGGGCACGCTCGACGCGAATGGCGCGCTCACGGTAATTGGTCACGACGTCGTCAACGCGGCAGGCGCTGATATCAACTCGTCGACGACGAGCGTGAACGCGGTCGACATGATCACCAACGCTGGGCGCATCGAAGGCGACACGGTCACGACGAATAGCGCGGCGCTCGCCAACACCGGGACCGTGATCGGCAACGACGTGACCGTCAACGCCACGGACGTGACGAACAGCGGCGCGGCGGCGGTGATCGCGGGCGCTGAGCGCGTGCGCGTCTATGCCGCCAATTCCGTCGTCAATGAGGACGGCGCGCTCATTTACAGTCTCGGCAATCTGGAAATCGGCCGCGACGGTACGCGCGACGCCGAGGGCTTGCTCGCGAATCAGACGGGCTTGCTCGTCAACAGCGCGGCGACCATCGCGGCCGAGGGCGATATCGACATTGCCGCGCGCACAGTGCAGAACATTCGCACAGGCGTCGTCACGGAAGCCGGCGCGCCGCAGGACGCGGGCACGACGACGCGGGGAATCTGGACAGCGGGTCTCAGCGATATCCAGCTTGGCAGTTACCACAGCAAGCTCTATCCGCAGTGGAATTTCGGCGCGGGCGCGATCGGCGCACAGGCGGTTCAAGGTCTGGCGAAGCCCCTTACGGTCACGTTGCCCAAGGATCAGGTGACCAATCTCGACAGCAGCGCGCAGACCTTCTCGTTGGCTACGCCGCTTGAAGATACTTACAGGACTTGGGGCAACGTTTCCGGCAACCCATTTCCGCAAATGGTGGAAGCGAACCGCGTCATTACCACCCACGCGACACAGTGGTACAACAGCCTTACGGACAATGGCGACGGCACCGTCACGGTCACGTTCTGGCCGGACTATGATCCGCGCGTCAACATTCGCCCGGATCAGCTCAAGTTCGATACGTCGCTCGGCTCGGACAACCACGACTACGTGGAAATGAAGCGCACCACGCAGACGACCACCGCGACCGACCAACTCATCAGCGCGGGCACGGCGGCGACGATTCAGGCGCAAGGCGCGATCCGCATCAACGCGGACGGCGGGCTGATCGAAAACCAGTCGTCGACGATCGCCTCGGGCGGGAACCTGAAAGAGCGTGCGGACAATGGCGGCAAGGTGGAGGACACGGGCACCGTCTTGCAGCAGACGATTACCGAAACGAATTTCTCGGACTGGTACTGGCACCAGAAGACCGGCGGCGACAGCGACTACAAGACGAACATCGAGAACGGCGTCACGCAAACCACGACGACCGTCAACGCTTTGCCCGCGATCACATCGTCGAACCAGACCGTACAGATCGACGCGACAACCATCAGCATCAACTCGGTCGACCGCCAGGGCAACACGGTGATCGGCTCGGGCGTCACGGGCGGCAGCGCGGACGGCACGCAGACGGGCGCAATCTCGGGACAAGGCGGCAAAGCGCAGACGATCGACGGCACGCAGGCATCGAGCGTCAGCGGACAGACGAGCGCCCCGCAAACGGTCGGCGGCGCGACGGGTGGCATTCCGAACCTCAAGCTGCCGACGAGCGGGCTCTACACGTACAACACCACGCCGGGCGCGACGTACCTGATCGCGACCGACCCGCGCCTGACGAACTACGCGAAGTTCATCAGCAGCGACTACATGCTCGGCGCGCTCGATCTCGATCCGCAAAAGACGATCAAGCGCCTCGGCGACGGCATGTATGAGCAAACGCTCATTCGCAACCAGATCACGCAGCTCACGGGCCGCACGTTCCTCGCCGGTTTCACCGATGCGATGGACGAGTACACCGCGCTCATGAACAACGGCGTCGGCTATGCGAAGGCATTCGGCCTCGCGCCGGGCATCGCGTTGACTGCCGAGCAAATGGCGCGCTTGACCACGGATATGGTCTGGCTCGTCTCGCAGGACGTCACGCTACCCGATGGCTCGCACGAGACGGTGCTCGTGCCGCAACTCTATCTCGCGAGCGCGAACGCGGTCGACCTCTCGAAGAGCGGCGCGCTCGTCGCGGGTAACGCCGTCAACCTCTTCGCGAGTGGCGATGTAGTCAATAGCGGACACGTGGCGAGCAATCTCGCAACGACGATCATCGGCAACAACGTCAGCAATAGCGGCGTGATCGGCAGCGCGGGCACGACGGCGGTCGTCGCCGTGCAGGACGTGCGCAACACGAGCGGGCGGATCGGCGGCGCCGACGTGCTCGTGCAAGCCGGGCGCGACGTCATCAACGAAACGCATACGTATGGCGTCGCGAGCGCGTTCGGCTCGGGTGACATCGGCGGACGTGTGACCGGCACCGGCGTCAACGCGCTCGGCACGATCTCGGCGACGAACAACGCGACCGTCATCGCGGGCCGCGACGTGAGTCTGTCGGGCGCGCTCGTTCAGGCGGGCGGCAACGCGGGTATCTCGGCGGGACGCGATATCAACGTCGGCACGACCGAATTCACGAGCTCGCGTGAGGTCCACACGACCGACCGACTCAACGGCAGCCACGACGAAGTCAGTCAGCGACTCGGCAGCGCGATCGTCGCGGGCGGCAACGTCACCACCCTGTCAGGACGCGACACGACGCTCACGGGCGCGACCATCGCGGCGGGCGGCAATGCGGCGATGATCGCGGGCGGCGATCTTACGATCACGGCTGCGAAGAACACGGCCACGCATAACGAACAATCGCTTGGCGGCAAGCAGGCGCAACACGTCTCGTCGAGCTACGACGAGCAGGTCAGCGGCTCGAAGGTGAACGCGGGCGGCGGCGTCACGCTCGCAGCCGGTCAGAACGGCACGGGCGACCTCGCGATCCTCGGCTCGAACGTGGCCGCCGACAAGGGCGGCATCGCGCTCGTCGCGACAGGCGACGTCACCGTCGGCAGCGTGAGCGAAACCCACGACGCGCAGAGCTGGAATCACACGAATCATTCGGGATTCTTGTCGAAGGACACGACGACCGACACGAGCGCATCGCACGCGGTCTATGCGAACGGCTCGACGGTCTCGGGCGACACGGTCACGGGCGCGGCCGGGCGCGATATGACGATCAGCGGCTCGACCATCGCCGCGACCGATGACGTGAGCTTATCGGCGGGCCATGACCTGACGATTGGCACGTCGCAGGATTCGAGTCAGTCGAGTTCGTTCCACCAGGAAGCCAAAACCGGCATGGGCGCGTCGGGTGCCTCGATCTCGTACGGCTCGCGCGACCAGAAAGACACGTACAACGACGCGTCGGTCACGCACAACGCGAGCCTCGTCGGTAGCACGGACGGCAGCGTAAAACTCGTTGCAGGCGGCGACTTGCACGTCACGGGCAGCGACCTGATCGCGGCGAAAGACGTGATCGGCACGGGCGCGAACGTGACGCTCGACGCGGCCACGAACACTGCGCATCACGACGAAACGCACGAAGTCAAGCAAAGCGGCGTGTCGCTCGGCGTCGCGGGCGGTCTGGTCGACATGATTCAAAGCACCGTCGACCAGGCGCACGCGTCGGACAAGAGCGAGGACTCGCGCGCTGCGACCCTGCACACGATCGCGGCGGTTGGCAATGGCGCCGCGGCGGCCGAATCGATGGCGAGCGGCAAGCCCGACGTCAAGATCGAACTCAGCTTCGGCAGCAGTCACAGCAAGGACACCTCGGCGCACGACTCGGCCACGTCGAGCGGGTCGAGCGTCAAGGCGGGCGGCACCGCGGCATTCTCGGCGACCGGCGGCGATCTCACGGTCGCGGGCTCGAATGTCGATGCGACCGATGTCGTGCTCGCGGCCAAGGATCGCGTCAACCTGATCAGCACGGCGAGCACCGATTCGACTCGCAGCACGAACGAGTCGAGCGGCAGTTCGTTCGGCGTTTCTTACGGCACGCAGGGCTACGGCGTCGATGCGTCGATGTCGAAGTCGAGCGGCCACGCCAACAGCGACTCGACTACGCAAAGCAATACGCACATCAACGCGAGCAACGGCGCGACGATCATCTCAGGGGGCGACACGAACATCGTCGGCGCGAACGTCAACGCCAAGACCGTCAACGCCGATATCGGCGGCAATCTGAATATCGCTAGCGTGCAGGACACGGCGACGAGCGACGCGCATCAGGAAAGCAAAAGCGGCGGCGTGAGCATCAGCCAGGCGGGCGGCGGCGGTTCGTTCAGTTCGCAACATGGCAACGCGAGCGGCAAGTACGCGGGCGTCGAAGAGCAAAGCGGGATTCGTGCGGGCGATGGTGGTTTCAAAATCAACGTTGCGGGCAATACCGACCTCAAGGGCGCGGTGATCGCGAGCGACGCCGACGCGAGCAAGAACACGCTCAACACGGGCACGCTCACGTTCTCGGATATCGCGAATCACTCGGACTACAGCGCGAGCAGCAGCGGGTTTAGCGCGGGCGGATCGATGGGCGCGGCGGCCAAGGGAACGGGCCCGTCGTCGGTGAGCGGCGCAGGCGGCCTCACACCGATGATGAGCCAGAACGACAGCGGCAGTTCGGATGCAACGACTCGCAGCGCCATCAGTGCGGGCACGATCATCATTACGGACAAGGATCGTCAGACGCAGGACGTTTCGAGTCTGAGTCGCGACACGTCGCACACGAACGGCGCTGTGTCGAGGCTGCCCGACGTGCAAAACCTGCTCGACAAGCAAGGCAACATGATGAACGCCGCGAGCGCGGCGGGTCAGGCGGTGGCGACGCAGATCGGCGCGATTGCGGACGCGAAGCGTGACGCCGCGCAAAAGGCGCAAGAGCAAGCCATCAAGGACGGCAATCTCGACCTCGCCGCACAGTACGGCGCCGAGGCGGCGAAATGGGCCGAAGGCGGCGAGTATCGGATCGCGATGCATATTGCGGGCGGAGCAGCGGTTTCTGGCTTGGGTGGAGGCAGTGTTGCGGGTGGTGCTGCGGGTGCGGGCATCTCTGCTACGGCAGCGGGCTATCTGAATGACGTGAGCAACGCGGTGAAGGGTGCGAGTCCGACGGGCAACGCGGATGCGGATCGGGCGCTGGGCAACATCCTTGCGAATGTGCTGGCCACGGGAGCGGGAGCGGTTGTTGGTGGTAGCACGGGCGCGGCCACGGCGTCGAACACCGACATGTACAACCGCAGCCACGATTGCACGAATAGCAAGTGCGAAGGTAGCGATGGCTCGCTGGTTGATCGGGCAATCAACTGGGCGAAGGAAACGTATAGTGACCCGGTTGGTGATGCGAAGCGCTGGGCGGCCCAGATTAGCGGGCAGGCTGCGGCCAGTAGCGGACAGATGCCGCCAGCGGATGCGAACCCGCTGATCGACGTAACCAACAATTCGAAGCCGCCGGCTGCGGGTGGATCGGCGGTGTTGGTGCCGGTGTGTGTGCCGCCGGTTTGTACGGCGGTGCCTGCGGCGACGCCGGGAACGCCGGGCTATGTTCCTAGTAATGCCACGCTTAATAGTGGTGACAAAGACTCGTCGTTCGGCGGAAAGAGCATTGATGATCTGTCAGACTCAGCGAAAGTGCCGGACCCATCTGATAAGTCTGGCGAGTTGAGCGCTGCTGGGCGAGGATTGCAGAAACACGGAAGTCGCGAGGACAGTGCGTTCCCCGCAGCAAAGGGCAATCCGACCGCTATCAATGAACAAGGTCAAAAGATCGTAGACGACATCCTGAATGATCCAGGGCGTACCGTTGAGCAGTTGAATCGTGGCCGTTACGGGGACGTCGTTGAAGTCAGAGCATCTGATGGACGAGGAATTCGGTACGGAGCAGATGGAAGGTTTATTGGTTTCTTGGAGCCGAACAAATGAAAACGCTAAAAGCACAGATTGCGAGCGTCACTGACAGAGAAAGCCTTATTTACGAGATTTGGCACGAGAGCCGGCAGGTTGCAGAAATATCCAAGGAGCCTGGTCGAAGTTATGAGATCGAGATTTATCCGGCTGCGAACAATGGCGCTTGGCGCTTTGATCTGAAAGAGTTCAAGGAAATGCTGGAGGACGGAGTTAAGGAGTTGGCTAGCAATCCAAAGTAAGGCAAACAGCAAACCCGGCTTCGGCCGGGTTTGGGACGAAGGTGGCGCCTATCGCGTGGCGATGCACACGGCGGGCGGCGCGCTCGTCGCGGACCTCGGCGGCGGTAGCGCTGCGGGCGGCGCGGCGGGCGCCGGGGTATCTGCCGCACTCGCGGGCGACCTCAACAGGCTCGCTGACACGTTCGGCAACGGCGGTGGCACGGACCCCGGACTCGCGGCGGGCAACATCGGCGCGAACGTGATCGCGGGTGCGGTCGGCGGCCTGATCGGCGGGAATTCTGGCGCGTTCGCGGGGGCCAATGCGGACCTCTATAACCGAAGCACGACGAACGCCGACGGCAAGGGGAGCACCGAGAACTTGCTCGCAGGCCGTGTGTGGGACGCGGTCGTCAATACCGTGACCGATCCGCTCGGCTCGCTCAACTACGCGTTGAATAGTGTTATTCCGGCGCCGCAGAATCAAAAGCCCGACGCCGACCCGAATCCGCTCATTGACGCGCATAACGGCAACACTTCGCCGCCGACCGGAGGCGCGGTCGTTACGCCGCCCACGGTGGTATGCGCGCCGGGTGGCGCGTGTGTGGTCGTGCCCGGCGCCGCGACGGCAGGTTCGGCGGGCAGCGTGCCGCCTAATGCCATCTTTTCGAAAGATTCGGATGATGGCGCGGACAATGGACCGACGATCGAAGCAGGAAAACAGGGAAAGCACCAGCCGGGACATAACAACTTCACTTCGGGAAAAAGTGAACTAACTTATCCCGATCCTCAGCAACTCTCGAATGACTTCGCCGGGACGGGCCAACCGGTGAACAACGTTTCGCCCGGTCAGGCGGGATATCGAGAGCGAGTTGATTTCGGCACAGTAATTGGAAACTACGTTGACCCCGTGACGGGTCAGAAAACGCCAACCACGAACGGCATCATTCACTATAGTAAAGATGGCGTTCACATTGTTCCAGGTAGACCGTAATGGATAACGATTTTCGCGTTCGACTCTTGCTCTCTCTTCAGGTCGCCCTGCTTGGCAATATAAGCGCGAACATGCGCGCCGTGACGTGCCGACTTGAGGGCAGCGATATCAAAGTAAGGGCTATGTTTGACGGTGCAGTCTCGGAAGAGGACTCTGCGACCGTCGACGAGATCGGGTCAGAATTGGCGTCACATTTCGATCATGAGATGGTCGACGTCGAATGTCTTCGTGTCGACGCGCCGCAACCGATCAGTACAAGCAACGATGAACTCATTGCCTATCGTCGAAAAGAAGCCTAGAGAGATGAAGACATTGCAAGAGAACGACGTGTTTCAACTAAGTGCGGCACTTGAAGCGCAAGTCATCGGCGACGAGAGGAATATCACTATTCCTGCGGGCTCGGTCGTTACCGTAGTCGCGGTATTCGGTGATTCCGACTCGCCCGAGGCCTATGAGGTCGAGGCCTATCTACCCCATTTGGACGCCTACGCTCTCACAACCGTGTCAGCGAGTGATGTTTAACTCTACCGCGTTCAGTAATGACAACATGTAAGATACTGGCGGCATTGCCGCTGGTTGTGGTCACTCTTGCCGCGCACGCGCAACAAGCGCCGACGATCGCGGACGAAGCCGCCGCCGCTCGCGCCAACGCGCTACAGAATCAACAGGTACAACAGCAACGCGAGGCGGCCGTGCAAGCGCCCGTCGTGCGCTCGACAGTGCCGACCGATGGCGCTTTTCCGACGCTACCAAATCAGCAGCCATGTTTTCGCGTCGATGCCTTCGCGCTCGACGTTCCCGCGACGCTGCCCGACGTGATTCGCGAGAAAAGTGCCTCGGCGTTGCCGCTCGACCGGTTCGCCTTCGCGCACGCGTGGCTCGACCACTATCGCGGGCAATGTGTCGGCCGCGAAGGCGTCGCCATACTCGCCAAGGGCGTCCAGCAAACCGTGCTAAGTCGCGGCTACGTAACGACGCGCGTGCTCGTGCCCGAGCAGGACATCGCGAGCGGCACGCTCGCATTCGCGCTCGTGCCCGGCGTGAATCGCGATGTCCGCTTCGCCGAGCCCGCGACGTGGGCGTCGTGGCGCTCGGCGTTCCCGACGCGGCCCGGCGATGTGCTCAACCTGCACGACCTTGAGCAAGGCATCGAGCAAATGAAGCGGCCCGCGAGCCAGGACGCCGACATGCAAGTCGAGCCGACCGGCGCGCCCGGCGAGAGTGACGTCGTCATCTCGTTCAAGCGAGCGAAGGCTTGGACGCTCGTCGCCTCGGTCGACAACTCGGGTAGCCGCGCGACGGGCAAGCTACAAGGCAACCTGAGCCTCGGCCTCGACAATCCGCTCGGCCTGAATGACGTGTTGAGCCTCGGCGCGAATCAGGATTTGTATTTCGACGACAAGGCGCTCGGCTCGCACGGCTTTAACGGCTCGTACTCGGTGCCGTGGGGCTTCTGGACGGGCTCGCTCTTCGGCTATACGAGCACGTACTACCAGCAGATCGCGGGCGCGAGCCAGACTTTCGTGTCGAGCGGCAACGCGCAGACGGCGGGCGTCAAACTCACGCGCGGGCTGCGCCGCAGCCAAAGCGACGTGCTCGGCGCCTACATGCAACTCTCGAAACGGTTCGGGGCGAGCTTCATCGACGATACCGAGATCGAGATTCAGCGGCGGAACAACACCTTCATCGAGGCCGGGCTCACGGATCGGCACTACATCGGCGGCGCGCAACTCGACGGCTCGCTCGCGTATCGGCAAGGGATCGGCGCACTCGGCGCGACGTCCGACGCGGCGCCCGATCCTTACCCGCCGACGCCCACGACGAAACCGGGCGATCCCACCTATCGCTATCGCATGGCGGTGCTCGATCTCAACCTCTCGGGTCAGCCATTCCGGTACGTGACGACGTTCCACGGCCAGTATTCGCCCGATACGCTCTTCTACGTCGACGATCGCACGATCGGCAGCCGCTACACGGTGCGCGGCTTCGACGGCGAGCAGATGCTCGCGGGCGAGCGCGGGTTTTTACTGGCGCAACGAGGTGCAAGCGCCGCTCGGGCAGTCGAGGCAATCGTTCTATGCGGGCGTCGACTACGGGCGCGTCTTTGGGCCCAATACGGCCTTTCTCGCGGGCACACAACTCGTCGGCGCCGTGGTCGGTCTGCGCGGTGGCGTCGCCTCGAAATACGGCGGATTGAGTTATGAGCTCTTCGCAGGCACGCCGCTCTACAAACCATCGGCGATGTCGACCTCGCGCGTGACGCTCGGTTTCCAGGTCACGGCGCAACTCTGATGAGATCGGAGACAGTCGCGACGGCGCATGCGAACGTGGCGCCGAGCCGGAGCCCCAGGCATTCGCCGCCGATGCTCAAACGCCCACTCCCTTCGTGTATCCTCTCCGGCATGGCGACGACCCACAAACCAACCCAAAGCGCAGCCGACACGGACCCGGCGAACCACCCCGCCGAAGTCCGCTTTCGCATGCGAATCATGAAAGGCGAGACCATTGCGCTCGGTCCGGGCAAGGTCTCGCTGCTGGAAGCGGTGCACAAGCACGGCTCGATATCGGCGGCGGCGCGCAGCCTCGACATGTCGTACCGGCGCGCCTGGCTGCTCATCGACGAACTCAACCGCTCGCTCAAATCGCCTGCGACGATCTCCGAGCAAGGCGGTCAAAGCGGCGGCGGCTGCGTGCTGACGCCGGTTGGCGAGAGCATCATCCGGCTTTATCGCGATGTCGAAACGCAGGCGCAAGCGGCCTGCGCCGGGCAAATCGAATCGCTCACGAAACTGCTCAAACCTTAACCGTGACGCAGGCAGAACGCGGACGGCGGCGGCGCGCTCGCCCGCGTGTCCTGCGCGCTCGCGGCCAGCCGCGCGACGAACTCCACGAAGCTCGCGACGCTCGCCGTGCGCAGCGGTGAATATTCGACGCCATGCCGCTCGCAGACGCGCTTGAGCATGCTCATCGAATCGTGATCGATGCAGTCGACGGGAAACAGCACGACGTCGGCATTCGGCAACGCGGCGGCGAGCAAGCCCTTGCGATCCTCAATGCCGCCGTCATGGACGATCAGCTCGCCACCCGCCGCTTCCACGAGTGACTTCAGCACCGCGTTCGAATTCGGCCTTCCGCCGACATAGACGATACGTTTGCCATTCACCCATTCGACCGCGCGCCGGCGCGCGTCGGGCTGATCGTCGGCATTCAGCGTCGCGCGTTCCAGCGCCGCGCATTCGGCCTGCACGACTCTCAGCAGCGCCTGCGCTTCGCCCAGCTTGTTGCGCAACGCGCGCGTCTCGTTCTCATCGTGCTGCGCGCGCTGCTCGGCGGCGGCGCGCCGGCTCGTGTGCAGCGCAAGACGTCGCTCGCCGTCCTCGACCTTCTCGCGCAGCCGCTCGACTTCGGCTTCGAGCTGCGCCGTCGACAGGTCCGCCTTGCGATCCGCGAGCGCGGCGAGTTGCAGCGCCTGCGCGTTCGATTGCACCAGCGACGCATCGCGCTCCATGCTCAATTCGAGCAGACGCGCCTGCTGACGGTCGAGCTTGTCCCTGAGGCCGGCGTTCTCCGCTTCGAGCGCCACGAGCCGACGGATATCCGCGCGATTCGCCGCGCCCACCAGATGCGACAGCATATGCAGTTCGCCGAACGCGGCCTGGCGCACTTCGATCGTCGCGTGCGGATGCGACATCACCGCCCAGTATGCGGGCGGGATATCGCCGGACTTGAGCGCGTCGTTCCATAGATCGAGCAACGCCTGCGGATCGCGCGCGGCATCGAAACGGCGGATCGCGCCCGCGTAGCGCTCGTCGAGCGCCTTGTTCAGCGCCTTCGCGCCCGCGCCGCCCGCGATCGCAAGTTCGACGGCCGCATGATGAATCTCCAGATCGCTCGCGTGATGGCGGTCGAGATCGGTGAATTTCGGCACCAGCTTGCGCAGCTCGCCGGTCGAAAGACAGGTGCCGATGACCGAGCAATGCAGGTTGGCATCGAGTTCGGCAAGACGCGCGCGCCGCCGCGACGAGCGCAAATCGGCTTCGGTCGGCTGGCAGCACGCATCGCGATGTGCATGTGCGCTCGTGCGGGCAAGTTGAAACGGAGGGGGCTGCATGGTCACCTCGTGCTCGATCGGCTGGGCCGGAAGGTGTGCTCTGGGTCGGTCAAACGCGTGCTTCGTAATATACCACTGAATATAACGACGACGAAAAGACGGATCGACGTCCGCGCCGCTTGCCGGGCGCGCGGTCCGGACAGGGCGTATCCTACGACTTCGGCGCGCCGGGGCCGGCCTCGGCGGGGCCGCGTCCACGTTTCCAATCGCGAGAAAATCGCTTACAAGGAGAATCTGAATGGCCAGGATTGAAGTCAAGGTTCCGCAGCTTTCCGAATCCGTCACCGAAGCGACGATGTTGCCGTGGAAGAAGAAAGCGGGCGACGCCGTGGCGCAAGACGAAATCCTCGTCGAACTGGAAACGGACAAGGTCGTGCTGGAAGTGCCCGCGCCCTCGGCGGGCACGCTCGCGGAAGTCGTGAAGCAGGCTGGCGAGATCGTTCACGCGGACGAAGTGCTCGCCATCATCGATACCGAAGCGAAAGCGTCCGCCGCCGCGCCTGCGCCCGCGCCGGAAAAACCCGCCGCACAACCCGCCGCGCAAACCACGGCACAATCCACGCCCGCCGCCGCGTCAGGCCAGAAGGCCGACTTCGATGTGATCGTGATCGGCTCCGGCCCCGGCGGCTACATCGCCGCGATCCGCGCCGCGCAGCTCGGCCGCAAGGTCGCGTGCGTCGAGGAATGGATCAACCACGCCGGCAAGCCGAAGCTCGGCGGAACGTGCCTCAACGTGGGCTGCATTCCGTCGAAGGCGCTGCTGGCGTCGAGCGAGCAATTCGAGAAGGCGCAGCTCCATTTCGGCGATCTCGGCATCAACATGGACAACCTTTCTGTCGACGTCGACAAAATGGTCGGGCGCAAGGAAGCGATCGTCGAAAAGATCACGGGCGGCGTCGAATTCCTGTTCCGCAAGAACAAGATCACGTGGCTCAAGGGTCACGGCAAGCTCGCGGGCAAGGACGGCGCGAACTTCAAAATCGACGTGAGCGGCGACGGCAAGACCGAAAGCCATACCGCGCAACACGTGATCATCGCGACGGGCTCGAAGGCGCGTCATCTGCCGGACGTGCCGGTCGACAACAAGTCCGTCTCCGACAACGAAGGCGCGCTCGCCTTCACGTCCGTGCCGAAAAAGCTCGCCGTGATCGGCGCGGGCGTGATCGGCCTCGAACTCGGCTCGGTGTGGCGCAGGCTCGGCGCAGAAGTGACGATTCTCGAAGCGCTGCCCGAATTCCTCGGCACGACCGACACCGCGCTGCAAAAGGAAGCCGCGAAGCTCTTCAAGAAGCAGGGACTGACGATTCACCTCGGCGTGAAGATCGATGACGTGAAAACCACCGATTCGAGCGTTGCCATTTCCTACAAGGACAAGGACGGCAACGCGCAGACGCTCGATGCGGACCGCCTGATCGTGTCGATAGGCCGCGTGCCGAACACGGACGATCTCGGCCTCGATTCGATTGGCCTTTCAGCCGACGAGCGCGGCTTCATTCCCGTCGACGGTCATTGCGCGACGAAAGTCCCGAACGTCTACGCGATCGGCGATGTCGTGCGCGGCCCGATGCTCGCGCACAAGGCCGAGGACGAAGGCGTGCTGGTGGCGGAAATCATCGACGGGCAGAAGCCGCACATCGACTACAACTGCATTCCGTGGGTGATCTACACGCATCCGGAAATCGCGTGGGTCGGGCAGACGGAGCAGGCGCTGAAAGCGGCGGGCCGCGAAACCAAGGCCGGCCAGTTCCCGATGATGGCGAACGGCCGCGCGATGGGCATCGGCGAGACGGACGGCTTCATCAAGATCATCGCCGATGCGAAAACCGACGAGATTCTCGGCGTGCATATCATCTCGGCGAACGCGTCGGATCTGATCGCCGAAGCGGTAGTCGCGATGGAATTCAAGGCGGCGAGCGAAGATCTCGGGCGCATTTGCCATCCGCATCCTTCATTGTCTGAAGTGATGCGGGAGGCGGCGCTCGCGGTGGACAAGCGGGCGTTGAATATCTGACGCTCAAACGCGCCGCGGCATCCACACCCGCAACAGCGAGTAAAGCCGGTCGACGTCGATCGGCTTCGCCAGATAATCGCTCGCGCCCGCCGCGAGACATTGCTCCTGATCGTCCTTCATCGCCTTCGCCGTGATCGCGATGACCGGCAGCTTCCTGAACCGCGGGTCCGCGCGGATGCGCCGCGTCGCTTCGAGTCCGTCCATTCCGGGCATCATCACGTCCATCAACACGATGTCGATGTCCGGATTGCTGTCGAGCGTTTCGATCGCCTCGAAACCGTTGCGGCCGATATCCACCTTCAAACCCTGATGCTCCAGCGCGCTCGATAGCGAGAAGATGTTGCGGATATCGTCATCGACGAGCAGCACGCGGCGGCCGTCGAGGACGCGATCGCGCGAGCGCGAGACGTGCAGCATCGCCTGACGGTCCGCCGACAGATCCGTCTCGACCTTGTGCAGGAACAGCGTCACTTCGTCGAGCAGGCGCTCCGGCGAACGCGCGCCCTTGATGATGATCGACTGCGAATAGCGCATCAGTTCGGCTTCCTCATCATGCGTGAGGCTGCGTCCCGTGTAGACGATCACGGGCGGGAACGAGTACGAATCCGTCGCGGCCATCTGGCGCAGCAGGTCGCCGCCCTGCATGTCGGGCAGCTTCAAATCGATGATCATGCAATCGAAGATCGTCGTCTTCAGCAAGTCGAGCGCGTCGCGGCCGAACTCGACCGGCGTGATTTCCACGTCGGCATCGCTGATCAGTTCGACGATGCTCTGACGCTGCCGCGCATCGTCCTCGACGAGCAGCACACGCTTGATCTTCTGGCTGCTCTTCTCTTCGAGCCGCTGGAAGATCGCCGTCAGTTGCTCGCGCGTGGTCGGCTTCACCGCGTAGCCGATCGCGCCGAGATGCAGCGCGGCCTCGCTTCTGTCCGACCCCGACACGACATGCACCGGAATATGCCGCGTCGCCGGATTCGCCTTCAGTTCCTGCAACAGCACGAGGCCCGAGCGGTCCGGCAAGCCGATGTCCAGCAGGATCGCGTTCGGCGCGCTGTCCCGCGCAAGCCTGAGCGCCTCGCGCGCGGTGCCGCTGACGATGCAGCGATAACCCAGTTCGTGCGCGAGATCGAACAGCACTTGCGCAAAGTCCGGTTCGTCTTCGACCACGAGAACGAGACGGCGGCCGGGTGCGCTATCGGCGCGGTCGTCGTCGATCACATGCGCGACTTCGACAGGCTCGGACAGCGCTTCATCGACGAGGAGCGGCGCGGGTGCAGGCGCGGGCGCCTGCACTTCGGCGCCGGACGGCGCGGCGCCATCGTAGGCGACTGGCATCGTCAGCGTGAACGTGCTGCCCATACCCTGCGTGCTGCGCACGCTGATCGAACCGCCGAGCAGATGCGCGAGACTGCGCGAAATCGACAGGCCGAGGCCCGTGCCGCCATAGTGACGGCTCGTGGTGCCGTCGGCTTGCTGGAACGCTTCGAAGATCGCCTGCTGCTGGTCTGGCGCAATGCCGATGCCGGTATCGGTCACGACGAACTGCACCGCGCCCTCACCGGCCGCCTTGAGCGCGAGCGACACCGCACCCGCATCCGTGAATTTCACCGCGTTCGACAGCAGGTTCTTCAGAATCTGCTCGAGCCGCCGGAAGTCGGTGGTGAGCGTCGGATAGTCGTCGATCTCGCTGCGCAGTTCGAGCCTGAGCTTCTTCTGCCGCGCGAGCGGCTCGAAGGTGCGCGCAAGCGACTCCATGATCCTCTGCAGGGGCACGTCCTCGATATGCAGATCGAGCTTGCCCGCCTCCACCTTCGAGAGATCGAGAATATCGTTGATGAGATTGAGCAGATCGTTGCCCGCGGAATAGATCGTCTGCGCGTACTTGATCTGATCGTTCGTGAGGTTGCCGGTCTTGTTCTCGGACAGCAGTTTCGCGAGGATCAGCGAACTGTTGAGCGGCGTGCGCAACTCGTGCGACATGTTCGCGAGAAACTCGGATTTGTAACGGCTCGCGCGCTGCAGCGCTTCGGCGCGCGATTCGAGTTCGCCTTGCGCGGCGTTGAGCGCGACGTTGCGCTCGTCGAGCACGCGCGCCTGTTCCGCGAGCTGATCGTTGGTCTGCTCGAGTTCCGACTTCTGGTTCGCGAGATACGCCTGCGCCTGCGAAAGCGCCGTGGTCTGCTGCTCGAGTTCCTCGTTGGTCGTGCGCAGTTCTTCCTGCTGCATCTGCAGTTCTTCGTTCAGCTGCTGCGTTTCTTCGAGCACGCGTTGCAGCCGCTCGCGATACTGCGCCGCCTCGACGAAATCGCCGATATTGCCCGCGATCATCTTCAGGAACTGCTGGTCGCGCTCGGTCAGCGTGTGCATCGCGCCGAGCTCGATCGCGCCGTTCGCCCGGCCTTCGTTTTCGATCGGCATGATGGCGAGGCTCGCGGGCGCGCTCGCGCCGAGCGCCGAGGTCACCTTCCAGTAGCCGGCGGGGACATCGTTCAGACTCGTCAGCTTGCGCGCGTGCACCGCCTGCCCGACGAGGCTCTTCACGCCCGCGAGCGATTCGGGAACCGGCGCGCTGTCGGGATCGAAGCCGAAGCTCGCGGTGCGCTTCAGCGCGCCATCGTCCTCGCGCACGTAGAACGCGCCCATCGACACCTTCAGGTAGTCCGCGAGGAAGTCGAGAATCGTCTGGCACAGCTCGCCGAGCGATTGCCGGCCGATCACCCGCTCGGCGAGCTGCGTCTGCCCGTCGCGCAGCCACGCCTGCTCCTGCAACGCGCGCGTCTGCCGCTCCTGCTCGCCGATCGCGGCGCCGAAGGCGTTGGAAAGCTGCATCAATTCGCGCCTGCCGAAGATCGCGAGGCTCACCGAGAGCGTCAGGCTCAGGATCAGGAACACGACGACGGTGATGGTCGTCAGTTGCCGCGCGGACTCGATGCGCTGCAAGCGCAAGGTCTGCTCGATGTTGAGAAACGCGGCAAGCTCGCGCTCCGTTTCCGCGCGCTCCGCCGAACCGCGGCCCGCGCGCACGAGCGCGCCGGAATCCAGATTGCGGCGGCGCGCGTCGATGAGATTCTCAGCAACCTTGTCCCATTGCGCCTGCAACGCGCGTACGCGGATCAGGCGGTCCACTTGCGGCGCGTTGTCGGAGACGAGTTCGGCGAGCGTGTCGATATCGGCGGCGAGTTTGGGCTTCGCGGTGTCGTAGGGCGCGAGAAACGCATCGTCGCCGGTGATCAGATAGCCGCGGATCGCGCTTTCCTTCTCGCTGACGAGCCGGCCGATTTCCTGCGCATTGCCGATGACGCGCTCCGAATGCTCGACCCAGTTGATCCCGGAAAGCAGATACAGCACGAGCGCGACGAACGCGACCGCCGTGACGAGGCCGGTGCCGAGCGGCAGCGCGATGTTGCGAAAGAGAATGCGACGAAAACTTGCCTCGTCGACGCCGGACCGCAATGGCATGGACAGCTCCGATTTAGGGTTGTTTTTTTGAGATGCTCGCGAAGGGTAGCACTGTATCGCTTTTCGGCACGGTCGCTCAGGTAGTCAACCGAATTGGCGCATTTTCTCCCTTGCAGTTGTCATGCATGAAAACGCATTCATTACATGTGTATTACTGCATTATTACCAAAAAATTAACTCGCTTTAGGAATGCGTCTTTTTGATGCATCCCTTCAGATTTTGCTTAATTCCCATCTGCCTCGGTTGTCCTAACAAACCTCGCCGAATATTCTCGCAAGGGAGGCACCGCTGCAAAAAAGCAATTTGAATAAGCATGACCAAATGAATAATAGTGAAATAGAAAACCTGAAAGTCGCGGAAGATCCCGGGGTTGCCGCACTCATTACGATTGCCCGCTATCACAATATCGCTGCCGATGCAGCGCAACTCAAACACGCCGCCGCGACAGGAGGCGGCCGACTCACTGATAGGGATCTCGTACTTTCCGCCCGCAGCCTCGGACTGAAGGCACGCATCGTCCCACTGCGCGCCGAAACGCTCGCCGCCGCACCCCTTCCCGCACTCGTCCTGGATCGCGACGGCTCTCACTTCATCCTCGCCAAAACCGACGGCAAGACCGCGCTGATTCTCGAATCGGGAGGCGCGGCGCCCACGATCAAACCCATTGAGGATATCGCTGCTCGAAGCAGCGGAAAAATGCTGCTCTTTGCTTCGCGTGCCTCGCTGGCCGGAGAACTCGCGCGTTTCGATTTCTCCTGGTTCATCCCCGCCGTCGTTCGCTATCGCAAGCTGCTGCTCGAAGTCATGGGCGTATCGCTCGTGCTGCAACTCTTCGGGCTCGTTTCGCCGCTGATGTTCCAGGTCGTGATGGACAAGGTGCTGGTCAATCGCACGTTCAGCACGCTCAATGTCGTGTGCGTGACCTTGCTCGTGGCTTCCATATTCGAAGTGCTGCTCACGGGTCTGCGCAATTACGTGTTCGCGCATACGACCAACCGTATCGATGTCGAACTCGGCGCGCGTCTGTTCCGGCATCTGGTCGCATTGCCGCTCGGCTATTTCGGCGCGCGTCGCGTCGGCGATACGGTCGCGCGCGTGCGCGAACTCGAAAACATCCGCAATTTCCTGACCGGTCAGGCGCTGACGGCATTCATCGATCTTGTTTTCTCGGTCGTCTTCATCGCCGTAATGTGCCTGTACAGCGTGTGGCTCACGCTGCTCGTCGTTGCTTCCCTGCCGGTCTATGGACTGGTGTCCGGCCTGCTGGTGCCCGCCTTCCGCGCGCGGCTCAACGAGAAGTTCGCGCGTGGCGCGGATAACCAGTCGTTTCTCGTGGAATCGGTTTCGGGCGTCGAGACGGTCAAGGCGATGGCCGTCGAGCCGCAGTTCATCCGGCGCTGGGAAACGCAGCTCGCGGCGTACGTGAGCGCCGGATTTCGCGTCAATCAGTTGAGCAACGTCGGCCAGCAGTTGATACAGCTCGTCGGCAAGCTCGTCACGCTCGGCACGCTCTTCATCGGTGCGCGCCTCGTGATCGACGGACGGCTTTCCGTCGGCGAACTGGTCGCGTTCAACATGATGTCGCAGCGCGTTAGCGGACCGGTGCTGCGTCTAGCGCAGTTGTGGCAGGACTTTCAGCAAGTCGGCATTTCGATGCTACGCCTGGGCGACATCCTGAACACGCGTACCGAAATTCCACAAATGCGTCAGGCGCTGCCACCCATTCGCGGCGATATCCATTTCGATAACATCCGCTTTCGCTATCGCCCCGATGCGCAACCGGTCATCGACGGCGTGTCGCTCGGCATCGCGGCGGGCCAGGTGATCGGCATCGTCGGGCGCTCGGGCTCGGGCAAGAGCACGCTCACGAAGCTGCTGCAGCGGCTCTACATTCCCGAGCAGGGCACGGTGCGCATCGACGGTCAGGATCTCGCGCTCGTCGATCCGGCATGGCTGCGCCGGCAGATCGGCGTGGTGCTGCAGGAGAACCTGCTGTTCAACCGCTCGGTGCGCGAGAACATCGCGCTGACGGACCCGGGCGCGCCGCTCGAAGCGATCATGCACGTCGCGAAGCTGGCCGGCGCGCATCAGTTCATCAGCGAGATGCCCGAGGGCTACGACACGCTCGTCGGCGAGCACGGCAGCAATCTGTCGGGCGGACAACGCCAGCGGCTCGCCATTGCGCGCGCGCTTTTGACGAACCCGCGCATCCTCATCTTCGATGAAGCAACGAGCGCGCTCGACTTCGAGACCGAGCGCGTCATCCGCGACAACATGAAGGCGGTCTGCGCGGGGCGTACGGTGATCATCATCGCGCATCGACTGAGCGCGGTGCGGCACGCCAACGCGATCATCGCGATGGATCACGGCAGGATCGTCGAGGCCGGCGATCACGACGCGCTGATGAAGCACGGCGGTTACTACGCACACCTCATTTCGCTGCAGGACGGCTGACCATGAAATCACTCAAACTTCAGGCGTCCGTCGATCTGATGCGGCGCTATGCAAGCGTATGGCGCGCTGTCTGGGAGCTGCGCGCGCAACTGGAGCGGCCGCCGCGCGATGCCGAACAGCTCGCCTTCCTGCCCGCCGAGCTGGAGCTGGTTGAGACGCCGGTGCATCCGGCGCCACGCTGGACCATGCGCGTGCTGATGCTGCTCTCGGCGGTCGTCTTGCTGATCGGCGTCGTCGGCAGGCTGGATATCGTGGTGACGGCGAACGGCCAGTTCGTTCCGAACGCGCGCGTCAAGACGATTCAGCCTGCCATCACGGGCGTGGTGCGGGAGATCCGCGTGCGCGACGGCGATCGGGTCACGGCTGGCCAGCTTCTCATGAAACTGGACACGACCCAGGCAGCCGCCGACGCCAACAAGGCCTTCTCCGCACGGCTCGATGCCGAACTGGCGGCTGCACGCGCCAATGCCTTGCTCGCTTCGCAAAGCAGCGGCAAGATGCCGGCCGTCGCCCCTGTAAGCGATGCGCCCGACGCGCGCATGCAGGCGTCGCAACGTCAGGCCGAGGGCGCGTGGCTCGAATACCGCGATCAGTACGAAGGCGCGCGAGCCGAGTTGGCGAAGCGTCAGGCGGAACTGGACAGCACGCGCGCGCAGATCAACAAACTCGTCGCGACCGCGCCACTCGCGCGTCAACAGGCCGACGCGTATCGTGCGCTCGTCAACGACCGGTACGTGGCGCGCAACGACTATCTCGACAAGGAGCAGCAGGCGCTCGACAAGGAGCACGAGTTGACCGTGCAGCGCAGTCACGCGAACGAACTTGCGGCGGCCATCGTGGGACAGCGCGCGCAGGTCGAGGCGACCGCGTCGAAGTTCCGTCGCGATCAGCTCGACGCGCTCGAGAAGGCCACACAACTGATGACGCAAAGTCACGACGATGAAACGAAGGCCCAGACCCGTCAGGCTCTGCTGAGCCTCGTGGCGCCCGTGGCCGGCACGGTGCAGCAACTTTCCGTGCACACGCTGGGCGGCGTCGTGACCACGGCGCAGTCGCTCATGGAGATCGTTCCCGACGATGCGCTCGAAGTCGAAGCGCGCCTGCAGAACAAGGACATCGGTTTCGTGCACGTCGGTCAGCACGCGGCCGTGAAGATCGAAGCCTTTCCGTACACCCGTTACGGATTCCTGAATGGAACGATTACCGAAGTCTCGAACAATTCCGTGCAGGACAAGAAACTCGGATTGACGTTTCCGGTTCGAATCCGGCTGGAGACCAATCGTATTCATGTGGACAGCCGCTGGATTCCGCTGACGCCGGGCATGGCGGTGACGGCTGATATCAGCACGGGCAAGCGCAGCGTGATTGGATATTTCCTTGATCCTGTGATGCAGACGACACAGGAGAGCATGCGTGAACGTTAAGAACAAGCGGCTCATGATGCTCGCCGGACTGGCGGCATTGAGCGGGAGCGCTCACGCGTTCGATGTGCTGCGCGCCGAGCAGACCATTCCCACCACGGCGGCTGGCCCGATCGTGACGGCCTGTGAATTCGCCCAGGCGCCGGGCCGGCCGCTCAGACTCGAAGAGGCGGTCGAGCGCACGCTGTGCCACAACCCGAAGACGCGTGAAGCGTGGGCCACCGTGAAAGCGCAGGCGGCGGGCGTGGGCGTGGCGCGTGCGGCGTACCTGCCGACGCTCTCGGCAAACTGGCAAGGCGTGCGCGAAGACTCTGTGATGAACATCGAGGATCATCCCGCGTTGAGTTCGGACATCAACGCGAATGTGCGTTCGGCCAGCGTGAGCATGAACTGGCTCCTGTTTGATTTCGGTGGCCGCGAGGCGGCGTTGAAGAACGCGAACGCGCTGTTCGACGCGGCGCGCGCGACGCAGGACGCCACGCTTCAGCGTTTCTTCGCGAGTGCAGCCAGGGATTACTACGCGTCGCAGACAGCGATGGGGCAGTTGAAGGCGGCGCAAGACGTGGAGAGCATGACGCGTCAAAGCATGCTGGCGGCCCAGGCTCGCGCCGACAAGGGCGTCGCGCCCATCACCGATGCGTTGCAGGCGCAGACGCAGCACGAGCAGGCGCTGTTCAGCCTGACCAAAGCGCAAAGCGATGCGCAGACCGCGCTGGGCACGCTCGCATCCGATATGAACCTCAGCCCGGACGTACCGCTCGATGTGCCGCCGGTCGCGGAAGACGCGCGCACGGACCCGCGGTTCAGCGAATCGGTGGCGCAGATGATTCGCGATGTCGAGGAAGCGCATCCATCGGTGCGCGCGGCGCGGGCGCAATACGACGCGGCTGTCGCAAAGATTTCGCAGACGCGCGCGCAAGGTCTGCCCAGCATCAGCCTGGTGGCGAAGTACAGTCAGAACAACCAGCCGCAAAGCCTTGGACTGGGGCTCGCGACCTATCCGTCGACGGGCCATGACGCGTACATCGGCGTGCAGGTGAGCATCCCGTTGTTCGAAGGCTTCGGGCGGCACTATCAGGTCAATCAGGCGCGCGCGCAGGCCGAGCGGCAGGAGGACTTGCTCGACGATGCGAAACGGCAGGTCGCGCTGGATGTATGGACGAGCTATCAGACGCTGACGGGCGCGACGAAGAACGCTGAGAACAGCGCGAATCTGCTTGCGATCGCCACGCGCACTTATGACGCAGCGAGTCATCGCTATGAGGCGGGCGTGGGGAACATCCTTGAACTGATCAACACGCAGACGGCGCTGGCCAATGCGAAGCAGCGGCGGATTCAGGCGCTCGCGGATTGGGATTATGCGCGGGTAGATCTGGCGTCGAAATTGGGGGCGTTGGGGAAGGGGGATTTTTGATGTGACCGTTTCAATCAACACCGGAGGGAGGTCAAGACGATGCCTCCTGGCCGGTTCCGGAGGACATGTGCACTTTGCATGACTCCACTTCGTCCACTTCGGGGGTTTTCGACGTGGATACTTTAAAATCGTTTATATATGGAGTGCTTATGAGTACGCATTACGTCGTAGATATACCGAGCGTGAGTGACATTGGTTTATTTCCTGACGCGATAATCGAGGTAAGGGGAGGATCGTCCCTGAGCGGCATTTTCTCGTCGGACCAGGTGATTCTGGACAGCGGCGCAAGTGTCAATGTGGGTGGAAGTGGCAACACGATCACCGGTTCCGACTCTGCGAACGTGTTCGTTTGGGGCGGCTCAGGCAATGTCATTTCGGTCGGTGCACACAGTAGCGTTGTCGATGTAGATGATGGCGAAACCGTGACCATCGGCGCAGACAGCATGATCAGCCTTTACGGCAATAATTCAACCCTGAACGCAACGAACGGCAACGATCGAATCTATGCGAGCGGAACCGGAAATGTCATCAATGCCGTAAACGACAGCATCACCGTGCGGGCAGGCGCTTCGTTCACGTTGTCTGGATCGAACAACTCGATTTCAATGGACAACTTGAATGACCAGGGCGCCACAGTTCGCGCGGGGGCGTTCACATTGACTCAAGATCAGGGTGGGATTGTGGTGACCGGTGGCGTGAATCCAGGCGCCATTGCGTTGATCAATGGTGTGGTTACCGTGCAACTCGGCAACGGCAATGTGGCGACGATCAATAATGTCACATCTGGCTCTACGTTCAAATATGTCGATTCGTCTGGCAAGGCGACCACGACAACGCTCACGGATGCAGGCGTTTTGTATCTGGGCGGGACCCTGTACGAAGTGACAGGCTCTGTCATGGCGAACCAGAGCAATGCGATTTTCCAAGTAGACAACGGCGCGTCACTCGACCTCACCGCCTCGCACAGCCAGGTGATTACGAATGATGGCACGATAAGCATCCAGGTCACGGGTGACGGAAACACGGTAGTGGGTGGCAGTACCAACGGCACGCACTTCCAACTGTCTGGGAGCGCGAACGTCCTCTCCATCGGGGACGGGGACAACGTTCTCGATACTCAACCGTTTTCCCCTTTTCTCAGTTACGGCACCTATGTTTCCGATAGCGGATACGGGACAACTCTGACTATCGGAAAAAACGTTGCGGTAGCCGAATTTGGAACGAACGCGACCATTAATGCGCTTAAAGGTGGTGACTCAATCGTCGTAGGTGGCACTGGAAATACCGTCAACGCCAACAATGACACGATCCTTGTACAGGCATCGCTTTCGCTGTCGGGATCGAACAATCAGTTGTCGATGGACAATCGATATAGCCCGGGCGTGACGGTTACTACGAAGACTGCTTCGCTGACCGAAGACGGGAGCGGCATCACGCTCACGGGCACCGCGAACGTCAGTTCTGTAACGCTGACCGATGGCAACGCGACCGTGCAGCTCGGCGACGGAAACGTAGCCACGATCACCCAGGTCGCCTCTGGCGAAACGCTTACGTATGTCGATGCTTCCGGCAAGCAAACGACGACCACGCTGATGGATTCGAACCTGTTGCACGTGGCGGGTAATCTCTACAACGTGAACGGGAATGTGCTGGCGAACCTGAGCAATAGCATATTCGATGTATTGAGTGGTGCTTCGCTCAACGTGAACGGCGCTTCTGACACCGTGATTCTGAGTGCCGGGGCAGGTTACGTTGGCATCGCAGGAACGGGCAACACATTGATTGGCTCGAGCGTGAGCGCGGCCAATGTGCAGGTGCAAGGTGTGGGGAACATCGTGTCCGTCGGAGCCAACGGGAATATTCTGGATTGGGGAACCGGCAATACGGATACCGTAGGTGCCGGCGGTTATGTACGTGACGGGGGTAACGGCAACACGGTGAATCTCGGCGTCGGTGCTTCCCTGGATTCTTCCGACGGGGAGACGACCATCAACGCCACACAGGGTGGCGCTCAGATCCGCACGACAAACGGGAGCGGCGCCACTCTCTGGGGCCGAACCATCAATGCCAACGGCGCGTCGATCGATATGGAGACACGTGGAGAGAGAACGACGATCAACGGAGACAACAACCAGATTATCGATCACGACAGAATCACAGACCTCTTCTTGAATGGCTCGAACAATTCGCTGTCGATGGACTCGATGTATGGTCTGGGAGGGGGAATCGTCTCAATGGGGACGACCGGATCGTTGTCTGTGGGATCAGGTAGCTCCTCGGGGACCAACGTTGTGACGCTTTACGATCGCTTGAACTACTCGGGATCAGCAACGCTGACCAACGGTGTACTGACCTTGCAACTCGGCAACGGAAACGTGGCTACGATCAGCAACGTGGCTTCCGGCACGACGTTTGAGTACTATGACTACGGCTCGAACCACTCGGTCGTCACGACGCTGCAGGACACTCGCGTCGGCGCCAGCCAGTTGCTGGGCGCTTCGCGTGCCGATACGCTGACCAGTCAGCTCGTCGCGGCGATGGCTTCCTACACGAGCAACGACGTCGCTGCAGCCACAACGGGTTTCCAGATGTCGGCCAATTCGGCCTTTCATGACACCCTGGTTGCTTCCAGCATCCACTAAGCAGTCTTAGCGCCGAACTGCCGTCGTGAGCGGTGCATTCGCACACGACGGCACCGGGAGCGCCATAGTTCGAACGTCCCCCATCAATAGCAATCCTCCCGCCCTTTCATTTGCTACGCACAAAAGATTGGTAGCCGCGGCACGCCAAGTGCCTATAGTCGAACGCTTCACTCTCTCTTCTTTTTCGCGCCATGAAAGCTTCGATTCGCCGCCGTCGTCTGATTGCCAGCCTCGCCTCGCTCACCCTCGGCGCCGCCGCGCTCGCGCCCCTTCACGCGCAGGCCGACACTCGCGAGGTCGTCATCGGCTATCAGGACATGGTCGTGCCGTGGCGCTACGCGCAGGCGAGCGGCGCCGTCGAGAAAGCGACCGGCTACAAGGTTACGTACCGCAAGCTGGGCAGCGGCGCCGATGTGATTCGCGCGCTCGCGTCCGGTTCGATACAAGTGGGCGAAGCCGGCTCCAGCCCGATCGCGGCGGGGCTTTCGCAAGGTGTCGATCTGTCGCTGTTCTGGATTCTCGACAACATCAACGACGCCGAAGCGCTCGTCGCGCGCAACGGCTCGGGCGTGACGAAACTCGCCGATCTGAAGGGCAAGACGCTCGGCGTGCCGTATGTATCGACGTCGCACTTTCATGCGCTCGTCGCGTTGCAGAAGGCGGGGATCGATCCGTCGACGGTGAAGATCGTCAATCTGCGTCCGCCGGAAGTGGCCGCGGCGTGGGAGCGCGGCAACATCGACGCGACCTACATCTGGGACCCGGTGCTCGCGAAGGCTAAACAGAATGGCCGCGTACTGATCACGTCCGGCGAGGTCGCGAAGGAAACCGGCAAGGCGACCTTCGACGGCCTCGTCGCGTCGCGCAAGTTCGCGCAGGAGAATCCCGCATTCCTGTCCGGCCTCGTAAAAGTGCTCGCCGACACCGACGCCCAGTACCGCGACAACAAGACCGCATGGACGGTCGATTCGAAGCAGGTGCAGGCGGTCGCGCAGGAATCCGGCGCCGCCGCCGCCGACGTGCCCGCGAGCCTTGCGCTCTACGCGTTCCCGTCGGCCGGCGAACAGGCGTCGCCGACATGGCTCGGTGGCGGCAAACAGTCGGGCGCGGCGCAATCGCTCACCGCGACGGCGCAGTTCCTGAAGCAACAGGGCACGATTCAGAACGTGCTCGCGGATTATTCGACGGGCGTCGATCCGCGCTTCGTGCAGCAGGCCGCGAAATGACCTCGCTTTCGATCCGCAATCTCGGCGTCACCTACGAAGGCGCGAGCACGCCGGCGTTGCAGGGCGTCGATCTGCACATCGGCAGCGGCGAGTTCGTCGTCGCGCTGGGCGCCTCGGGATGCGGCAAGACCACGCTGCTCAATTGCCTCGCCGGCTTTCTCGATCCGACCGAAGGCGTCGCGACGCTCAACGGCGAGCCGATCGACGGCCCCGGCGCGGAACGCGGCGTGGTGTTCCAGAAGCATGCGCTGATGCCGTGGCTCAACGTGATCGACAATGTCGCGCTCGGCCTGCGCTTTCGCGGCGTGAAGCGCGACGAACGCCGCGAGATCGCGCGCCGCACGCTCGCGCTCGTCGGCCTGGCGCAGCACGAAGACGCGAAAATCTACGCGCTGTCGGGCGGCATGCAGCAGCGCGTGGGCATCGCGCGGGCGCTCGCAAGCGATCCCGAAATCCTCCTGATGGACGAACCGATGGGCGCGCTCGACGCCCTCACGCGCGAAAACGTGCAGGAAATCGTGCTCGATGTCTGGTCGCGCACGCGCAAGACCGTTTTCTTCATCACGCATAGCGTCGAGGAAGCGCTCTTCCTCGCCACGCGCCTCGTGCTGATGACGCCCGGACCGGGACGCATCGAGGAGGTGCACGAGTTGCCGTTCTCTCGCGAGTACATCCGCAACCGCGATGCGCGCGCCGTCAAATCGTCGCCTGCGTTCATCGAATGGCGCGAGCGTCTGACGCGCCGTCTGCATCGCGCGGAAACGGAGGCGGCATGACGCAACCTGTTCACGCGCTGGCCGACACGCCGCGCAACGCGACTGCGAAGCGCGTGAGGCGCCGGCGCCGCGGCATGCCCGGCGCGGGTCCGACCGCGCTTCCAAGCACGCTGTGCGTCGTCGCGATCGCCGCGCTCTGGTGGGCATCGACGCATTTCCGCTGGATTCCCCCGCTGTTCCTGCCTTCACCCGAAGCGGTGTGGCGAGCATTTCTCGACGCCGTGCACGGACGTCTTCAGGGTGGGCTGCCGTTGTCCGAGCATCTGCTCTGGAGCGCGATCCGCGTGTTCGGCGCGTTCGCGCTCGCCGTGGTCACCGCGGTGCCAGTCGGCATTCTGATGGGCGTGAGCCGCATTGCGCGCGGCGTGCTCGATCCGCCGCTGGAGTTCTATCGGCCGCTGCCGCCGCTCGCGTATCTGCCGCTCGTCGTGATCTGGTTCGGCATCGATGAAACCGCGAAGATCGTCGTCATCTGGCTCGCATGCTTCGCGCCGATCGCGATGGCCGCGCGTGCGGGTGTGAAGAGCGCAACGGCGGAGCAGGTGAATGCGGCCTGGTCGCTCGGCGCGAACTTGCGGCAAGTGGTGTGGCATGTCGTGCTGCCGGCCGCGTTGCCGGAGATTCTGACGGGCCTGCGCATTGCCGTCGGGTTCGGCTGGACCACGCTTGTTGCGGCCGAAATGGTCGCCGCGACGGCAGGGCTCGGGCAGATGGTGCTCAACGCATCGAGCTTTCTGCGCACGGATGTCGTGGTGATGGGCATCGTGTTGATCGGCGCGATTGCCTGGGTTTTTGACTTTGCCATGCGCGTGGTGGAGCGGCGTCTTGTGCCGTGGAAGGGACGGTGAGGGTGTAGACGGCGGCGCAGCGTTTCGCCGGATCCCGTATTCGCGTCGGTCTATTAGCACTGCCCCTGTGCGGGGCGGCAGTCACTTTCTTTGCTGCTGCAAAGAAAGTAACCAAAGAAAGCAGCCTTCCCCATCCAAAGTACTTCAGGCCGGCCCCGGCACAGGCGATCGGTCTTGGCACAGCAGTAGCGAGTGCCCTCAAAGGCCAGACCGGGCGTGGACCGCGCACGGTCTGCCACATCGCGCTGCATGCGTAGCTGGTTCAGCACGACATGGCTCCGGCCCGCTGCGCGGCCGACCGGTCCATCGGGTTTGCGTGTGCTTCCGCGTTTCGTTTTTCGCGTCGGTTTCCCTTGCATACCCATCGGCAGCGCGCAGCGCTGTGCCGAAGCTATTTCGTGCTGAACCAGCGCGCTTAAACGACTAGCTTGTCAGACCGTGCGCGGTCCAAGCCCGGTTAGACCTACGAGGGCACTCGCTACAGACGCCACGATCGACGAGAAGAACACCCAAATTGCGTATGACCGCGGGCGTCTCGAGCTGCTTTCTTTGGTTACTTTCTTTGCAGCAGCAAAGAAAGTGACTGCCGCCCCGCACAGGGGCAACGCTAATGGACCGACACGAATACGGGATCCAGCGACAAACCCAAACCTAGTTCCCAACCCTTCCTAATGACAATACAAGTCGTTCTGCGCGTTGAACATATCGAAGGCAAGCTGCGTCGCCTGATCCTCGCGCACGGTTGCGAGCCAGCGTTGCCGCCGCCAGTCGTTCACTGCTCGCTCGATGAACGCCACGCTGGCGACATCACCGCCGCGCGTCGCGATGACTGTGCGCGCAGGCGCGAGCGTGCCCGGCAGCCCGCGGTAATAGGCCCAGTCCGGCTGTCTGAGCAGCTTGCGGATCACGTACTCATCATCGACCAGCGCGGCGCATTCGCCCGCCTGAAAGGCAAGCAGCGCATCCAGCGGACGGTCGTAATCCTGCACATTGGCGTGCGCGCGTCGCGCCGCATCGTCCGCGAATGGATTGCCACGCGACGCGCAGATCGAACGGCCCGCCAGATCGCTCCACGCGCGCACCGCGCCATGCCGAAGCACGAGCGCCATGCCACGCCCGGTGGTGTAGGCGGTCGGCGCGAAGGCAAGCGACGTGTCCGCGCCGAACGCAAGCCCCGCGATGGCGACATCCGCCCTGCCCGATCGCACCGCGTCGCGCGCGTCGTCGGAACCGGCGAGCACCAGCGTGACAGGCAGCCCCGCACGCCGTCCGAGTTCGTCGGCGAGCGCGGCCGCGAAGCCATCCGGCGCGCGCGCGAAATGATCGACACGGCCGACGTTCAGCGTCGGCGCGGGACGCGATGGCACCGCGACGATCAGCGTGCCGCGCGCGCTCGCGGCGGCGAACGGTTGCACATCGCCGAAACCCTTGCGCCATGGAATGAACGAAAGCGCAACGACCACCAGTACGCCCGCTGCAAGCGCGCTCCTAGCCATTCTGCGCGAGCCCCACGCGCCAGCGCAGAAGACGCCGTTCGAGCAGCGAAAGACTCTTGTTGATCAGCAAGCCGAAGAGCGCAAGAAGCACGATGCCCGCATACATATCGGGAATCTGAAACGTTTCCTGCGAATTGAGCGTGTAGAACCCAAGCCCCGAACGCGCGCCGATCATCTCCGCCGCGACCAGCGCCGTGATGCTATACGCGCCCGCGAGCCGGATGCCGGTCAGTATCTCGGGCAGCGCTGCGGGCAACACGACCTTCACGAAGATGAAGCCTTGCGATGCACCCATCGAACGCGCCGAATCGATGAACACGCGCTCGACCTGTTTCACGCCCGAGATCGTGTTGAGCAGCACCGGCCAGAACGCGGCCCACACGATGATGGCGATCTTCGACGACTCGCCGATCCCGAGAAACAGCATGAACACCGGAAACAGCGCAAACGCGGAGACCTGCCGCAGCAACTGATACAGCGGATCGACGATGCGCTCGGCGCGCCGGAACCAGCCGAGCGCGAAGCCACCGGCGACGCCGCCCGCCACTGCCAGCAACAGGCCGCTGATCGAGCGCAGCGCGCTCGCGCCGAGATGCTTCCACACCTCGCCGCTGTCGAACAGATGCGCGATGGCCACAGCCACCTGCGACGGCGGACTCAGATACGCCGTGCTCACGATGCCAAGCCGCGGCAGCAGTTCCCACAACAAGGCGAACGCGACGAGCGCGATCGAACGCTCGATGGCGCCCGACAGGCGCATGCCGCGCCTGCGTCCGATGTTTGCTGCGTCACGCTTCCTCGCCCCGGCGAGCAGCGGAAAACTGCGCACGGTTTCTTGCTCTGCCATTCACGCTCCCGTCAATGATTCGGCGATCCGCTCGCCCGGCGCGGTCTGTGCGCCGCCGAGTTCGGAACTGAGGCTCGCCCACGCGCGCTGCCGCAACGCGACGAACGCCGCGTCATGACGTATCGACGCCGGACGCGGACGCGGCAGGTCGATGTCGATGATCTCCTTCACACGCCCCGGCCTGCGCCCCACGACAGCGACGCGATCGGCCAGATAGATCGCCTCGTCGATGCTGTGCGTGACGAACACGACCGTCTTGGCGCTCTGCTCCCAGATGCCGAGCAACTCCTGCTGCAGGGACTCGCGCGTCTGGGCATCGAGTGCGCCGAAGGGTTCGTCCATCAGCAGGATCTCGGGACCGTAGGCGAGCGCGCGCGCGATCGCCACGCGCTGGCGCATGCCGCCCGACAGTTGATGCGGGTAGTGATCCGCGAAATCGAGCAGACCGACGAGGCGCAGAAAGCGCTCGGCCTCGCTGCGTCGTTGCGCGCGTTTCACGCCGCGAATCTCCAGCCCCGTCTCGACGTTCCTGCACACCGTGCGCCACGGAAACAGCGCATAGCCCTGAAACACGAAGCCGAGCTTGCGGCGCGCAGCGCTTACGGATTCGCCATCCACCGTGAGCGAGCCGGACGTCGGCGGCGTGAGGCCCGCGAGCAGGTTGAGGAAGGTCGACTTGCCGCATCCGCTCGGTCCGAGCACCGCGAGAAATTCGCCCTCGCGCACGCTCAGATCGAAGCCGTCGAGCACGGTCTGGCTCGTATCCGTGGCCTCGTTGACATAGGTGAGCGACAAGTCTCGCGCGACGATCTTGTCGCGTGCCGCGAACGCGCCGCTCATGAGGGCTGTCCGTTCGCGCGCGGCGTCGCGCTCGCCTGCGACTGCTTCGCGAGCGGGTTATATTCGTTGGTGTAGACGTCCTTGACCTGCACCTTGCCCTTCGGGATCTTGCCGGCCTGTTCGAGGATGTCGATGTAGTACTGGATCGGCGGCTCCGTCACGACGAGATCCTTCACATAGGCATAACGCTCGACCAGCTTCACGTCGATGCCGAGCCGCTCCGCCGTGAGCTGGCGCGCTTCGTCGGGATGCGCGTTGACCCAGTTGCCCGCTCGCGCGATGGCCGTAACGAAGTCCTTCACCGCCTGCGGATGGGCGCGCGCGAACGCACCGTTCACGCTGTAGGGCGCCATGCCGCCGAGCCCGTGATCCTCGTCCCAGTCGCTCCAGAGCTTGTGCAGTTGCGCATCGGCTTCGGCTGCGCCGGAGAACGGCGGATGAATGATGGCGATATCGACGTTCTTGGTGACGAGCGCCTGCTGCGACTGGTTATCCGGCACGACGAGCCAGTTGACCTTCGACACGTCCACGCCGTGCTGCGACAGATACTTCTTCGTCACGAACTCCGCGCACGCGCCGAAGCTGTTGAAGGCGACGGTCTTGCCTTCGAAATCCTTCGGCGAGCGGATGTCGGAATCCTTGCGCGTGAAGTACTTCATATGCGGCGCATCGGGCAAGGTTTCGCCGCCTGCGGAGACCACCTTGATATCCGCACCGCTTGCGATCGCAGAGATGACGAGCGGCACCATGCGCGTGCCGAAATCGATCTCGCCCGTGCCGACGAGCGGAATGATCTGCGGCGCGGCGATCTTGCCGACATATTTCGGCCGCGTGCTCGTGCCTTCGAAATAGCCGAGCTTGTCGGCAAGATAGACGAGATCGAAGGAGGGGTTGTCGGGATACTTGAAGTAGGTCACTTCCTGACGCGCCGTCTGCGTGACCTTGGCCAAGGATGCTTGCGCCTGTTCGTCCTGAGGTTTGCAGCCGCCAAAGAGAACGAGCGTGGCCGCCGCGCAGACGGCATGCAGCCGGTACTTCGAAAGAGACGCCTTCATAGGATCGGTGAGGAGCAGGAGAGGAAAAAGTTGCGACGCCGCGCGACCGGCAGCGCCGTGCTCTCTCATTCTCACGCGAGCCGTGAGACGATCAAACGAAGCAAATCTGATTAGCTGACGCAGTCAAATCTGCAATGCATTTCACGGAAACCGCGTTCGATTCAGTCGCGATCCGCGTCGCGCAGTTGCGCGAGCGATGCGCGCTGGGTGCCGTTCGCGTCGAAGTTGTCGTCGGCGAGCCAGCGTTCGAAGGCGCGCCGGATGCGCGGCCAGTCGCGATCGATGATCGCGTACCAGGCCGTATCGCGATTGCGGCCCTTGTAGACGATCGCCTGCCGGAAGATGCCTTCGAACTCGAAGCCGAGCCGCAGCGCGGTCTTGCGTGACGGCGCGTTCAGGCTGTCGCATTTCCATTCATAGCGCCGATAGCCAAGGTCATCGAAGACATGGCGCATCAACAGATATTGCGCTTCCGTGGATATGCGCGTCTGTTTGAGCAAGGGCGAGAACGTGACGCTGCCCATTTCGATGACGCCATGCACCGGCTCGATCCGCATCAGCGCGAGCGTGCCGACTGCCTTGCCGCTCGCGGAATCGATGACGGTGTAGTGGAGCGGATCCGTGGATGCCGCGGCTTTCGTCAGATAGTCGCGGAAGGCGTCGAATTCCGTGAATGGGCCGACGAAGAGGTAGGTCCAGTCGCTGCCGTCGGGCGCGTGGCTGTAGGCGTCGAAGAGATCGGCCGCGTGGCGCGTTACGTCGAGCGGCTCGATGCGGCAATGCTTCCCGTCGATGGTGATGCGCGCGGGGCGTGCGCGCGGGGTCCAGTTGATCACCGGATCGCCGATGGGTTGGTGGTATTCGTTGGTTCTTGTCATGTGTGAGGGGCTCCAAGGGGGATTTATAGCGCGCGAGCTAGAACATGTTATGCACTTTTGCCAAAGGATGTGAAGGTTCTTGGTCAAAGCGTTTGACACGCTCGTGGGCTTCCGCCGGATCCCGTATTCGTGTCGGTCTATTGGCGTTGCCCCTGTGCGGGGCGGCAGTCACTTTCTTTGCTGCTGCAAAGAAAGTAACCAAAGAAAGCAGCTCGAGACGCCCGCGGTCATACGCAATTTGGGTGTTCTTCTCGTCGATCGTGGCGTCTGTAGCGAGTGCCCTCGTAGGCCTAACCGGGCTTGGACCGCGCACGGTCTGCCACATCGCGCCGCGTAAGCGGCTGGTTCAGCACGAAATGGCTCCGGCCCGCTGCGCGGCCGATGGGTTCATCGGGGATGCATGTGCTTCCTTATCAAGGTATCCATACCAATGGTTTCCCTTGCACACCCGACGGCAGCGCGTAGCGCTGTGCCGGAACTCTTTCGTGCTGAACCAGTGCCCTTGGGGTTCTAGCTTGTCAGACCGTGCGCGGTCCACGCCCGGTTAGGCCTACGAGGGCACTCGCTACTGAGCCCACGAACAATGAGAATAGTGGCCAAATTGCGTGTGACCGCGGGCGTCTCGAGCTGCTTTCTTTGGTTACTTTCTTTGCAGCAGCAAAGAAAGTGACTGCCGCCCCGCACAGGGGCAACGCCAATAAACCAACACGGTAACGGGATCCGGCGAAAGCCCTAACACACAGCTCGCTCCACCGCATGATCCCCCAACACACTCTCATACAACTCGAGATAAGCCGCAACCATCGCATCGCGATCGAAACGCCCTGCATACTCGCGCAGACGTTCATGCACGCCTGGATCTTCGAGCAGCGCCACCGCCTCGCGCAGCTTCGCGATGATCGTCGCGGGCCGCGCCATCTGGAACACGAGATTGGTGCGCGGCTCGACGACTTCGGGAATGCCCCCCGTGTCCGCAGCCACGACCGGCAAGCCGTGCGAATACGCTTCCATGGTCACGCGCCCGAACGGTTCATTCCATATCGACGGCACCACGAGAATATCGATGGTCCCGAAAAATTCGCCTGACTTGACGTGCCCGAGATACTCGATGCGCGGATCGTCGTACTTCGCCTTGAGCGAACGCAGGTAATCCGCATCGCCCGCGCCGCCGACAGCGAGCGTCCACTGCAGCGTATCGTCCGCGCGCAATTGTTCGAGCAGCACTTCGAGCCCTTTCTCCGGCGACACACGCCCAAGCACGCCGAGCCGCACCGGGCCGCCCGTATAGCGCCGGGTGCGCGGCGGCGGAGCCGGGCCGTCGAATGGCTCGACGCAATTGTGGATGACCGTCGTGCGCGCGGCACGCGAAAAATAGCCGCTCTCGAGATGCTTCTGCAGCACGAAGCGGCTGACGCCCACGGCCACCGCAACCCGTGATGACGCCGCCCGCTTCGGTTCCGCATACAGCGAGCAGACGCCGCACTGGCGCATGCACGGCTTGCCACGCGAATACATGATCGCGGTCGGGCACATCAGGTAGTAATCGCGCGCGGTGTGCACGATCGGCACGCCGGCGTTCTTCGCGAGACGCCAGATATCGATGGACAAACACGACAGATTGCTGGTGCTGATCACGTCCGGCTTTTCGCGGGCGATGATGCTCGACAGCTTGCGCGACATCATCACGTTATGCACATCGATGGCATGCCAGATGAGTTTGGCAACGCGCCCGTGCTTCTCCCGCTGATGCGGCCAGTAGAGATTCATCGAACGCAGCCGATACACCTTCACGCCGTTCACGTGGTCCACATGGTCGACACCGGTCCCGGTCGCGCAGACCACGCAAACTTCCACGCCTGCCTTGACCAGACCTTCCGCGAGCAGTCGCGTCGAAACCTCGGCTCCTCCCGGCTCATCCGGAAAGTAAAGTGTGTTGGCTATGAGTATTTTCACGAAATCCCCGTGCGATGCAGTGCCCCTGGTATTGCCTCCAAAGTGGCGCGACCAAGGCGTCAGAGCACACGATGCATGGATGGCTCATTAGTCTAGGACGCGACAAATCCCTTGGGAAGCGGGTCGGAAAATGCATTGGTCATACTTAATACGACGCGTTGAAAATCAGCGTATCGCCTTTTGCCGCCCCGAATGGAGTCCAGCGAATGAATGTTTCAAGAATACTGTTTCAAAGCGAAACATTGCTTGCCTGACCTGAAGCGCGTGCTCTCGCGCAAAGCTTCGCACGAGAACGAAATTACCGCACGAAGGAACCGCTCAATACGATGGCTTCCGCACGGACGCGCGCTTTCAGGCATCGTCTAATGATAAAGCTGCGAAAGAGCCGGCCGACGGCCCGCCATCGTCGCAATCTCATCGCGCGACCGTGCGCCATTCCCCGATATCCTATGCGCGCACTGGCAAGACGAGGTTTCATTTCCCTGACACTGGCGGCGTGCGTGGCCGGCGTGTTCACGTCTCGCGCGCGCGAGAACGATGAGGAACGGGCCGACGGCGTCGCGTATGGCGAGGCGCCCCGTCAGCGGCTCGATGTCTACGCGCCCGAGTCGCGCACCGGCGCGGATCGGCCTGTCGTCGTGTATTTTTATGGCGGGGGCTGGCAAAGCGGTCATCGCTCGGATGCCCGTGGCGTCGCGCAGGCGCTGGCCGCCCACGGAATCCTGACCATCACGCCGGATTACCGCATCTATCCCGATGCCGTGTTCCCCGGCTTTCTCGACGACCCCGCCGCCGCCGTGCGCTGGGCGCGCGATCACGCGCGCGAATTCGGCGGCGATCCCAAGCGCATTTTCGTGATGGGCCATTCATCGGGCGCGCACATCGCCGCGATGCTCGCAACGGATCCGCGTTACCTGGCCGCGCAGGGCATGGCGAAGAGCTCGCTCGCGGGCATGATCGGACTGGCGGGACCCTACGCCGCGATCCCGACGAGCGATCCGCACATGGACGTGATCTTTCCGGCCGCATTGCGTCAGCAGGCTCTGCCCATCCAGTTCCTTTCGGGTAACGAACCGCCGATGCTGCTCGCCGCCGGCACCGCGGACACCGATGTCGATCCGCGCAACAGCGACCGCTTCGCCGCGGCGTTACGAGCGCATCACGATGTCGTCGAACTGAAGCGTTATGCGGGCTTCGGACACGACACGATCGTCAAGTCGCTTGCAGCGACGCAGGGCACGCCTTCACCTGTTCTCGCCGATGTCACCGCCTTCATCGCCGCGCATTGAACACGCGGTACGCGCTCATATAATGGAAGGCCGCTCTACATCGTTATTCGGAACGTCCGCATTCTCATGTTCGTGCGTGCATTGACTCCCGCCGACGCCGAGTCTTTTCAATCGCTACGGCTTTCCGCGCTTCAGTTGTCGCCTTCGTCGTTCGCCTCGACTTACGACGACGAAAAGAACCGTTCCCTCGATGAAATCGCCGCGCGCCTGATCCTCACGGAGAAACAGGCCGTCTTCGGTGCATTCGACGAAGAACACCTGGTCGGCATCGCGGGCGTGCGCTGCAACGTCTTCCGTGCACACGAGCATCAGGCGCATCTCTGGGGCGTGTACGTCGCGCCGGGCTGCCGGGGAGCGGGCGTGAGCAGAAGACTGCTGGCCGAAGCGATCGGCTTCGCGCACGAAATGGCGGGGGTCACGCAATTGCACCTGACCGTGGCGTCGGACAACGCCGTCGCCATTCAGCTCTACCAGTCGCTTGGCTTCGATACGCTCACATGCGAGCCCGATTCGATCTTCTCTGACTGCGCACGCGACGACGATGTCCTCATGTGCCTGCGCCTCACGAGCGAAGCTGACTGACTACGCGGTCTGCTCGCCGAGCACGATCTTGTGAATATTGGCCGCATAAACCCATTCGCGCGCCTGGCGCTCGATCAGATCCATGAAGGCGGGCGGCCCGCTGCAATAAATCTGCGTGCTCGCGTGACTCGGGCTCAGCGCGTGCGCGCTCGTCTGCGCGAACAGATCGTGCGACAGGTCGAAATAGTGATGCACCTTGCCGTGATCGCGCAACGCGTCGATTTCATCGCGGAGCACGGCGCGATCCGCCGATCGCGCGAAGTTGTGCAACTCGAACCTCTGCCCCGCCGACGCCAGCCGCTTCGCGATGCCCACGATCGACGCAGCGCCGATCCCGCCCGCAAAGAGAATGGATCGCGCGCGATCGTCGAGAATCGTCGGCGCGTTTTTCGGGCTGCCGGCGAATACTTCGTCCCGCTCGTTCAGCGGAAATCCGGCAGGCCGCGTGTCCTGTCTTGCGCCGACCACGTATCCATCGGCATAGGGTGACGCGGAGATCAGCGGATACGTCCTGCTCCGGTCGCCCGCGCTGTCGAGCGCGAGCGTGACGCACGCGCCTTCGTCGAACGGCGGCAGCGACGATCTTGACCGCGTGCGGATTTCGATCGCTTGGTATCCCTCTGCAATTTGCCATCTCCGGCCCACGATGACGGGAATCAGGTTGTCGCGCATGTCTCCTCCGGTATGAAAAACGGCTCTCGTCGAGCGTAGGGCGGACCGGATGCGCGATCAAGGCACGCGAGCGCATGCCAGTCATATCGTCACGGCGATACTCAGTGGCCGCTGTACGAACCGATGACGTGCGTCGAAAGCGCCTTGTTTGGCGTCCGCTTAAAAATATAACGCTCGAAACCCTGCGATTTGCTGACGAAATCCTCTCAGAGTCATCTCAAAATAAACAAACCGCCCGGTCGGTTTATTAATAGAATGGCTGCTCGTTGCAAGACCAACGCCCCGAGCGCTGGCAAAAACATATCCCTTCCGGAGACACAGGCATGGACGAGCAGCAGTTGGAGACGCTTCGCCTCCACCCCGACTTCAGACGCCTGGTCGCGACCAAGACGCGACTCGCCTGGACCCTCACCGCCGTCATGCTGACGGCCTACTTCAGCTTCGTACTGCTGCTCGCGTTTTCTCCGTCGACGCTCGGCCTGCGCATCGGCGCGGGCACCGTGACGCTCGGCATTCCGGTGGCGATCGCGTTCATCCTGCTCGCCTTCACGCTGACTGCCGTCTACGTCATCAAGGCGAACGGTTCGATCGACGCGCTCAACGAAACCCTGAAGGAGCATCACGCATGAAGAAGCTTCTCCCGACGATTCCGCTCGCGCTCGCGACGCTCGTGCTTGCTTCGCAGTCCGTGATGGCCGCCGATGCCGTGACGGGTCCGGTGAGCGCGCGTCCGCTCAACTGGAGCGCGATCGCGATGTTCTTCGTGTTCGTTCTTCTGACGCTCGGCATCACGCGCTGGGCCGCGAAGCGCACGCGCTCGGCCTCCGATTTCTACGCGGCGGGCGGCGGCCTGACGGGCTTCCAGAATGGCCTCGCAATCGCTGGCGACATGGTCTCGGCGGCGTCCTTTCTCGGCATCTCCGCGATGATCTTCGACAAGGGCTACGACGGCATGATCTACGCGCTCGGCGTCGTGGCGGGCTGGCCGATCATCCTCTTTCTGATCGCGGAACGGCTGCGCAATCTCGGCAAATACACCTTCGCCGATGTCGTTTCATACCGGCTCGCGCAGCGCCCGGTGCGGATCGCCGCAGCGTGCGGCACGCTGACCGTGGCGATCCTGTATCTGGTCGCGCAGATGGTCGGTGCGGGCAAGCTGATCCAGTTGCTGTTCGGGACGAGCTATCTGTCGGCCGTCATGCTGGTGGGCTGTCTGATGGTGCTCTACGTGATGTTCGGCGGCATGCTCGCGACAACCTGGGTGCAGATCATCAAGGCCGCGCTGTTGCTGGGCGGCGCGACCTTCATGGCGTTCATGGTGCTCGCGTGGTTCGGCTTCGATATCGAAGCGCTCTTCTCGGGCGCGGTCAAGGCGCACGCGAAAGGCCAGTCGATCATGGCGCCGGGCGGGCTCGTCTCCGATCCGGTCGATGCGGTGTCGCTCGCCGTCGGCATGATGTTCGGCACGGCTGGGCTGCCGCACATCCTGATGCGCTTCTTCACCGTCGCCGACGCGAAAGAGGCCCGCAAGTCGGTGCTCTACGCGACGGGCTTCATCGGCTACTTCTATCTGCTGATCCTGTTGCTCGGTTTCGGCGCGATCGTGATCGTCGGCACCAACGGCGATTTCCACGATGCGGCCGGCAAGATCATCGGCGGCAGCAACATGGTGGCCGTGCATCTGGCGGGCGCGGTGGGCGGCAATCTGTTCCTCGGCTTCATCTCCGCGGTGGCGTTCGCGACGGTGCTCGCAGTGGTGTCCGGCCTCGCGCTCTCGGGCGCGTCCGCCGTCTCCCACGATCTGTACGCGAACGCATTGCGCAAGGGCGCGGTCACGGAAGCGCAGGAGATTCGCGTGTCGAAGATCGCCACGCTCGTCATCGGCGTGCTGGCGATTCTGCTCGGCATCATCTTCGAGCATCAGAACATCGCGTTCCTGTCGGGGCTCGTGCTGGCGATCGCCGCATCGGCCAACTTTCCGGTGCTGTTTCTTTCAATGTTCTGGAAGGGCCTCACGACGCGCGGCGCGGTGACGGGCATGCTCACCGGGCTGATTTCGGCGATCGCGCTGCTCGTGCTCGGCCCCGCCGTCTGGGTGCAGATCCTCAAGCACCCGCACGCGATCTTCCCGTACGCCAATCCCGCCCTCTTCTCGATGACGCTGGCATTCGCGAGCGCGTGGCTGTTCTCCGTGCTCGATTCATCGGCGCAAGGCAAGCGCGAACAGGAACGCTATGTCGACCAGTTCATCCGCTCGATGACGGGCATCGGCGCCGCCCGCGCGACCGACAAGCACTAAGTTCGGCGAGGCGCTAACGCGCCTCGTCTTGCTTGCGTGGCAGGACCGAATTGGAAATCGAGAATACGTTTTCGCCGTAGTAGACGAAGTCGCGTTCCATGTCGATATGCCACTTCAGGAAGTTGCGGCTGTTCGATTTCCCCGGCAGCAGCCAGTCGTGCAGCTCGATGATCACCAGCGGAAAGCTGTTCAACTGCTCGGAGTAGCGCGAAAAGAGATCGGATTCCGCGCCTTCGATGTCGATCTTCAGGATGAACGGCGTGCCGCTGGTTTTCGCGATCACTTCTTCCAGCGTCAGCGCGTCGACCTCGTAGGAGCGCTCGCTCGGTTGCTCCGCCGTGCGATAACCCCACGCGCCCTCTCCCGGATCGGTCAGAAACAGCTTTCCGCTGTGCGCCGCGATCGCCGCGTTGACCGGCACGATCGACGGAAACGACGCCGCGTTGCGGTTCAGCAGTTCGTAGTTCGATATGTCCGGCTCGACAGCCAGGATCTTCGCCCTGGGATAGGTCAGCGCGAACCAGACCGACGCCGCGCCGATATTGGCCCCGGCGTCGACGATGATCGGATCGGGATTCGACTCGTAGAAGTCGACGATATCCTGCGCGCGGCTGAGATGATCCGACGCGTAGCACCGTTGAAAGAAGATATCCCAGCACACGCGCCGGTCGGCCATCGCGGGACGATAGGTGAAGAGCTTGCCGCCAGGAAGGCGCAAGCCATGCGGACCGTATTTGACGGGCCCCCAGGCGTCGGTCGACGCATTGCCGGGGCGCAGCCATCGCAAGAGCACCGGGGGCACCATGTCCTTGACGGTGTGCTTGATCAAGTCGCGCGTAAAGTCTTGCATCCTTGCCTCCGAATGGATCTCGTTCGAGATTGCGTCATCGGTTCAAAGGGCCGCATTGCGTGTCCGACGCGGCCGGCGAATTTTTTTCGATCTTGAGGTTACGCGACCGTTCACTCCCAAAAGCGGCATTTTTTGCACGTGAATGTGCGATACCGCACAGCCGCGCCCAGATATCTGCGCTGGCCCAGCTCTGGGTTCTGTCCCCCGCAAGCGCCGTGCGCCGGTCCCTCGTTCAAGTTCTCCCGCGTCGTGCCGAAATAAGCACGGAAGGCGCGTCATTCGATGACGCCTCCGACGCTGTCAAACAGCTTCCCGGCCAGGCCATGTCACTTTCATCCCGTCAGCATTTTCTGGCGAACTTCCTTCGCGCAAGCGCCGCGCCCGCTTCGAACGTGACCGCGTCGAACCGGACGCGCACGCTCGCGGAAGCGCTCGCGCTCGGCATCCTCTGTTACCTGCTCGCGCGGCCGGTCGCGCATCTCGACAGCGCCGGCACGCTCGCGGCGATCGCGTGGCCCGCGCCCGCGGTCGTCATCGCGATTCTTTGGCCGATGCCGCCGCGACGCTGGCCGATCCATCTCCTCGCGATGTTCGTCGCAATCGCCGCAACGGGCGATTTCAGCAGCGCGTCATGGCGCAGCGACCTGGGCTTCTGCGTCCTGAACGTGCTCGAAGTCGCGCTGTGCGCGTGGCTCGGCCGGAGTTATGTCGACGCCGATGGTGCGATCGTCACGACCGCCACGCTGATGCGCTTCCTGCTGCTGCTCCCGCTCGCGGCCATCGGCGCAACCTCGATGCTCGGCGCGACGCTCGCGAGCGATCTGGGCCACGACGGCTGGTGGCGCGAATGGCGCACGCTGTTCGTCGGCAACGGCGTCGCGGTGCTGGTGCTGGTGCCGGCGGTGCTCGCCTGGCGCGCACGTCTCGCCACGGCCGCGACCAGCGCGAACAGCGCACGCAACGCCGAACCGCTGATCGCGCTCGCGTGCAGCCTCGCGGTGGTCGCGTTGCTGGTCGCCGCGGCGGCGTTGCAGGTGTCGGAACAGGTGCAACGCGCCGTCGTCTCGCTGTTGCTGGCGGGCATCGCCATTTACGGCGGACTGGCCGCAGCCGCGACGACCGTCGCGACCGCCGCGGTGTTCGGCGTCGGCCTGACGCTGATGCGGCTCGGGCCGTATCGCTACGAGAACGCCGAAAGCGCATGGCATCTGCAGATCGACATGGCCGGGCTCGCGATCCTCACGTTCTTCGTCGCGGTGGCCGTGCGCGAGCGCCGGCAACTCGCGCTTCGCCTGGAACGGGCGCGCCGGATGGAGTCGCTCGGGCTGCTCGCGGGCGGCGTCGCGCACGATTTCAAGAACATCCTCGCCGCCGTCGATGGCTACGCGGAAATCGCCCGCGACCGGCTCGCGGCCGATTCCGCCGCGCGCAAACCGCTTCGCGAAGTGCAGGCCGCATCGGCGCGCGGTTACGAACTCACCGAGGAAATCCTGCTGGCGGCGCGGCGCGGCGACCGCGTGCGCGAATCGCTCGACCTGATGTCGATCGTGCGCGAGAGCATCGCGCTCGCGCGGCCGCTGTGCCGCAACGGCGTCGTCATCGAATTCGAGCCGGCGGATGGCCGCCTGTTCGTCGCCGCGCACGGCAACCAGCTCGTGCGGGCCGTGCTGAATCTCGCGAGCAACGCCAGCCTCGCGGCGCGCTCGCGCGTGGTGCTGCGCGCCGGCAGCGCGCCGTCGATGACCGGACCGCTCGCCATAGGCGACGCGCCGCCCGGCGCCATCGCGTGGGTGGACGTCGAAGACGATGGCCCGGGCATTCCCGCCGAACATCTGCAACATCTGTTCGAGCCGTTCTTCTCCGTGCGGGCGAAGGGCGGCGGCTCGGGCCTCGGTCTCGCGATCGTCGCGGGCGTGGCCTGCGAACATCAGGGTGGCGTCGCGATCGAGACCGGGCCGGGCGGCACGCGCTTTCGTCTCGTGCTGCCGTTGCTGACGAAGGCGCCGGCGGCGGAGCAGCGCTTCGATCCTGCCGAACCGATCGGCCACGGCGAGCGCGTGATGCTGATCGACGCCGATCCCGAATCGCGCGAACGCTGCGAGGACTGGCTCGCGGAAATGGGCTTCGAGCCGCTCGGTTACGCCGACGCCGACGAAGCGCACGAAGCCGCGCACGCCGACGACGAACCCGCGCTCGTGCTCGCCGCCTCCAACAGCCTGCCTGCGAGCGATATCGCATTCGCCGCGCGCGTCGTCGTCCTGAACCGACCCATCGAGCGCGAGGCCCTCGCACGCGCCGCCGCAACCGCCCTGAAGGACCTGTCATGAGCTTGCAGCCGCAACACAGCATCCTCGTCGTCGACGACGATCATTCGATGCGTATCCTGCTGATCGAATATCTTTCCGGGCACGGCTACAAGGCCGACGGCGCGGCGACCGCTCAGGAGGCGCTCAGCGTGTTCGCCGCCAAACGCTACGACCTCGTGCTGCTCGATCTCGGCCTGCCCGACGGCGACGGCAGCGACCTCGCGCGCCGCTGGCGCGAACAGGCGCAGGTGCCGATCATGTACATCACGGGCCGCAACGACGAAGCCGATCTCGTGATGGGACTAGAACTCGGCGCGGACGACTACATCGTCAAGCCGTTTTCGCTGCGCGAAGTGCTGGCGCGCATGCGCGCGGTGATGCGTCGCGCGGGAGCGGCGTCGGCCGCGCCGCTCACGCGCGGCAAGCTGCCGAACGCGTATCGCTTCGCGGGCTGGACGCTGAACCTGAACACGCGCCGCCTGAGTTCCGCCGATCAGTCCGCGGTGCCGCTCACCAATTCGGAATTCAATCTGCTCGTCACCTTCCTGAGCGCGCCGGGGCGTATCATCACGCGCGAAAAGCTGCTCGAAAGCACGCGCGCTTTCGACGACATTTACGATCGCGCCATCGACGTGCAGATCCTGCGGCTGCGGCGCAAGATCGAGATCGACCCGAAAAAGCCGGCGCTGCTGCGCACCGAGCGCGGCGCGGGCTATATCTTCGACACCGACATCGAACATCTGTGGACCTGAGCGCGTCCCATCCCTCTCAACCGCATGCAAAGAACCCCGTGACCGATTTCAAGAGCCTTGGTACGCAACCCATCAGCGACGCGCGGCCTTGCGGCGTCGACGTGCGCGACGATCCCGACTTCGAGCTGCTGCAAAACGAAATCGCGAAGCTGACCAATCCGGCCGCGAGCGGTTCGCCGGACTGGGAACAGGTGGTGAAGCTGTCGTCCGCGCTGCTCGCCGGCAAGGGCAAGGACATTCTCGTCGCGAGCTATCTGACGGGCGCGCTCCTGATCACGCGCGGGCTCGCCGGTTTGAGCGACGGCGCGCAGGCGCTCGAAGGGCTGCTCGCGACGCATTGGGAAGGGCTTTATCCGCCGGTCGCGCGGCTGCGCGCGCGGCGCAACGCGATTCAATGGCTGATCGATCGCGTTCGCGCGCATGGCGACGAGCACGACTGGTCGAGCTGGCCGCCGCAGGATGCGGCGCTCGTCGAAGGCCTGCGCACGGCGCTGGCCGGGATCGATCGCGTGCTCGCGGAAAAGGACGACGAAGCGCCGTCGATGCAGCCGTTGCGCGCGCTGCTCGGCACGGTGCAGGTTGCCGAGCCGGAGCCGGAGCCGGTGGTTGTGGCTGTGCCCGAACCTGTCGTCGAGCCGGAGCCCGTCGCTGCGGCTCCCGTCGCCGCGCCCCGGCCCGCACCCGCACCAGTGGCCGCGCCTGCGATACAGTCCGATCCGCCCGCCCCCCTCGCCGTCGATTCATCCGATGGCGCCAGCCGCGCCACCGATGAAACGCTCGACCGGCTCGCCGCCATCGGCACCTGGTACGCGCAGAACGATCCATCGAGCGCGCTCGGCTTCCGGCTGCGCCGCATCGGCGTGTGGGCCGGCATCGAGCGCGCGCCGAACGCCCAAGGCTCGGACACGCAACTGCCCGGCCCGATTCCCCCATTACAGGATGCGTTGCGCAATCTGCAATCGCGCGCGGCGCATGGGGATATCGTCGGCTTTGCGGAAACGCAGGTGCTAACGTACCCGTTCTGGCTCGATCTGAACTACGCCGCCGCGACCGCGCTCGCCCAGCTCGGCGACGCGTGGAGTGCCGCGCGTCGTGAAGTCTGCGGCGAGACCGCGAAGTTCGTTGCGCGGATGGACGGCATCGAGCGGCTGAAATTCGCCAATGGCGTGCCGTTCGCGAACGCCGATACGGTGCAATGGCTGGGCTCGCTGGCGTCTTCGGGCGGCGATGCGGGCGCGGCCGCCGCGCCGGACCCGCTCCTCGCGGTGCTCTCGCGGGCGCGGGCGCTTGCCGCCGACAACGATCTGCGCGCCGCCGCGCAATGCCTGCAGGACGAGATCGACAAGACCGCCGCCGTCGGCACGCACCTGCGGCTGCGCACGGCGCTGTGCGATCTGCTGCTGGAGCATCGTCCGGGCGCGCGGCTCGATGCCTTCGCGCGCGCGCTGGTGGAGGAAGTCGACCGCTACGGCGTGACGTCGTGGGACCCGGAACTCACCGCCGACGCGCTGCGCGCCGCCTACGCGATCCTGAGCCGCAACGATCAGAACGAAGCGGAAACGGCGGCGCTGCTCGCGCGCATCGCGCCGCTGGACGTGGGGATCGCGGTGCGCTTGATTACGTGATGGGCCGAGGGCGCGCCGCCCTCAAAGCCCCGTCATCATCATCGCTGGCGTCTGACCGCGCCAGCACGCGCCGATCGTCGCCGGCAAACCCAGTTCCGCCAGCGTGACCGGATTGCCCGCCACCGTCGGCACGATCGCCGGCAGCGGCGGCATGCCCGGACTCATCACCGCGAGCTGATCGACGATGTTCATCTGCTGACGCTGCGCCTGCGCGTCCTGAATCTGCTGCTTCTGTTGCGCGGTGGTCTTCTGCAGCGTCTCGTAGACCTCGATCCGATGCGCGGCGTCCGTCACCTGATCGCCGCCCGTCACCGCGAAACTCACCGTCAGCGTCTGCACGTTGAGCGCCTTCAGCGCGCTCTCGCTCGCCGGGAAATCGGCGGCCGTGAACTGGCGCTGCCCATCCGCGAAATCCTTCAGGAACGCCGCGACACCCAGCGGCCCAGCGTAATTGCGGTTCAAGGTCAGATTGCCGATCTTGATCTGCAAGCGCGTATCGCCGCACTGCCCCGCCGTCCACGCAAAGCTCGTGCTGACCGGGAAGTTGTAGTTGTTCAGCGTCTGCACGCCCGCCGCGCACTGCACGGTGAGGATCGTCGCGTAGGGTTTCGCCTGTGCGTCGGCATTGACGTTGGTCGGCTGCGCCGTGAGCGTGAGCGGCACCGTCAACGCGCGGGCCGCGTCGGCCTGCTGCTTGGCCGTCGCGAGCGTGCGGTCGAGCTGATCGAGCGCCTGCTGTGCGTCCAGTTGCGCCTTCTGCGCCTGAAGCTGCTGCGCCTGCTTGTCCGCCGCGCTGCGCGCAGCCGATTGCTGCTGCGCGAGCTGGCGTCCGAACGCGCCGTTGAGCATCGGCACGAACGTCGACGTGAACGGCACGCTGAAACCCTGCGTCTCGACGATCTCGTAACGGCTCGCATTGCGCGTGAGGAACGGCTTGGCCGCGCCATCGGCGAAGGCCCAGACCGCGCCCTTCGCGCCGAACAGCTGATCGATCGCCGCGCTCTTGTCGGTCGCGCCCTGCAGCGGATACACCACGCCCGATTCCCAGCCGCGCTGCAATTCGCACGAAGCCTGCTGCTCGACATACGCCGCGAGAAAATCGAACGGACCGCGAATCAGACGCCACGTCAGCATGTCCGAGCCGTCGCCGGTGCCGATCAGCGTGCGCAACTGCGTGAGCGGTTGCAGCGCGCTCATCATCTCCGAAGGCTGCGGTTGCGCGCTCGTCGCGAACTGCGCGAAGTCCGCGGCAAGCTGATAGTTCTTGCCGCTGCCCGCGCCGCTGTCGATGGCGAGCTTGTTCAGTCCGGCGAGATAGAGCGTCAGTGCATCGACCGCGCCGAGGTTGTTGGTCACGGCCTGACCGCCGCGTTGGGGCGCGCCGGAGAGCACGTCCTTGAGCGCCGTCGCGCCGACCGCGTTGATCGCGCCCGCCACCTTGACAGCCTGATTCGCCGCGCCCATGCGCGTCGCCTGTTCGCGCACCTGCTGAAACTGCCGCGCGAGGACGATCCAGCCGGGCAGCGGCGCGTCGGCGCGTTCGCCGTCGAACTCCTCGTTGATCCGCGCGATCAGGCGGAAATACGGACTCGCCGGCCCGCTGACGATGCCGAGCGCGGAACGCCAGCCCGCTTCGCCCGAATACGGCGCGGCGCCGTTCGTGAAGGCCTCGACGAAGTTCTGCCATGCCAGCACGCGCCGGGTGCGATACCAGTCGTCGAAGGACGCACGCTGCCGGTCGAATTGCTCAGGATCGCTGACCGCCGCGCGAATCTGCTTCGCGAGTGCGTCGAGCGCCTGACGGCCCGCGACGGTATAGACCGCCGGAACCGTCGCATCGGGCGTGCTCGCGACGCTCGCTACGCTTGCGCCGATCACGCTGCCTCTGGCCGAGCGCATGCCGGCATCGACCATTGCGTTCGCGGGTTGCGCGTTGCCGCCCCAGAAGTCGGACGCGCGCACCGGCGCGAGTTCGCCGCCGTCCGGCACGAGGCCGACGAGCCAGGTCATCTGCGGATCGGCGGCGACAGCCTGATCGAGCAGCGCGCGCTGATTCTTCAGCCGCTCCTGGAGATAGCCGGCGTCGTTCGGCGACCAGACCAGATACGAGACCGTGAGCGGATTCATTTGGGCGTTGAGCTGCGCCGGATAGAGCGAAGTGGCGACCGGCTGCGGCATCGCTTCGAGCGTCGCGCGGTTCGCGCCGCCCATGCGCGCCCGCAACAACGCGATCGAGCGCGCGAGATTCAGCAGTTGTCCCGCCTGCTCGACCGGCGGCCCCGCCTGTCCCACCGATGCCGCCAGCGCCGTCTGCTGGCTCTGGTCCGCAGCGGGCTGAATCGCTTGCCGGTATTGCTGCACGAACACATCATGCAGACGCGCTTCGAGCGACGCGAGACCCGCACCATTGCCGAGCAGCCCCGACATCCAGCGCCGGTCGTTCTGCGCGACCTGCGTCAGCACGTCGTTGGAATACGTGAGCGCGGCGGCGTCGTGGAACAGGTTGCCATTCAGCGCGACCTTGTCGGGCCGCGCGCTCTGCACCAGGGCGAGCGTCTGTTTGTTGCCGGCGAAGGACACCGACAGCAGGATGCCGAACATCGCGACGAGCAGCACCCACGCAATGACGCCCACGCTCTGCGTGACCCGCTTCCAGTGATGCACGAGCATGGCTGGCTTCGCGGCGTTGCGGTCCTGCGGCAGGATGCGGCCGAAGAAGTCGTGCAGGAACACGCCCGCCGTGTCGCTCGCATGCGGCGGCGAGGCGGGCAGCACCGAACCCATCAGCGCCGACATCGCGCCGCCTTCCTGCTGGCCGCTGCTGAAGAAGATGCCGCGCAACAGCGGCCGTTCGAGATACGGGCTGTCGGCAAGACAGGTGCCGAGGAACATCCCGAGGCCGGCGCGCAACTGCTCCAGTTCGTTCGGGAACATCAGCAACGCGGGCGAGGGCTGCGCCTCGCGCGAGACGAGCGCGAGACGCAGCGCCTGCAAGCGCGCACCGATCGAATCGAACGCGCGCGCGACGAATGCGGTTTCGCCTGATCCATCCGCGTCGCTTTCGTCGGCGAGATAGCCCATCGCCTGACCGAGCGCGTCGGCGGGCAGCGTCTTCGCCCATTCCTCGAAGCCGTACAGACGGTCGCACTTGGTGACCAGCACATACACCGGGAAGCGCTTGCCGAACATGCGGATCAACTGCTCGATGCGCGCGCGCACGATGCGTCCTTCATCGGCGAAGGTATCGGCGTCGAGCTGCATGAGCCGGTCCGCGCTCACCGCGAGCACGAGTCCGTCGAGGCCTTCGCGCGGACGGTAACGGCCGAGCAGATCGAGCCCGAGTTCCCATTCGCGGCGATCCTGTTCGACGTCCTCCGCCTGCACGTAGCGGCCCGCGCAATCGATCACCACGGCGCGGTCGAAATACCACCAGTCGCAGTTGGCGGTCTGCCCGATGCTCGCCTGCTGGCTGATCTTCTGGATCGGCGACGAGAGCCGCGCGCGCGTCAGCGCAGTGGTCTTGCCGGTGCCCGATTGCCCCACGACCATGAACCACGGCAGCGCGTAGAGCGGATCGCCCTGGCTGCGCAGATTCGACTGGCGCAGCGTCGCGACGGCGGCCTTCCACTTGCGCCGCAAGAGCGTTTCCGGCGACGCCGCCGGCGCCTCGACGTGGATGGCGGCGCTCTGCGCCGCGAGGCGGCTGCGCGAACGCATCATCACGATCATGCGGCGCGCGAACGTCACGAAGAAGTACAGCGCGAACACGCCGACGAAAATCGCCAGCGCGACCCACAGCGGCCAGCCGAAATAGAGGACGACGCCCCAGCTGACCAGCGCCACGACGATCAGCGTCAACAGCCACAGCAATGCGATGCCCAGCGTTTTCATGGATGTATCTGCGAGAGAAGCGTATCGACGGACTGCGCGACGACGGTGTGATACACGCCGTACAGCGCCGCCAGCAGGAACAGCGGTAACAGGATGGCGGTCAGCTTGCCGCGCGTGAAGCGCGTGGCGAAACGCGCGCGCACGCCTGCGCCAGCCGCCGCGGCTGCATCGCCCGCGACGTGATAGCCGTCCGGAAACAGGAACGCGCGCGCCGACGCGCCGAGCTGGTCGGCGTCGGGCAGCAGCATCGCGAGATTGGTGCGGCGGATGTCGGTGAGCGTCTTCTGGTTGCGGTCGTACGCATAGCGCCCGCCGAAGCCGAGCGCGAGACACAGATAGAACACTTCGCGCACCGCCAGTTGCGCGGGCGTGAGCTGCGCGAGTCGCTCGTAAAACACGACGCCCGCGTTGCTCACGTTCGAGTAGCGGCGCTGCAGCAGATGACGCTGCCATTGCGCCGCGCCTTCCCAGCGCGTGGTGAGCAGCAGTTCGTCGGCCCACGCGTTGAAGGCGAACAGCGCCTCGTCGATGTCGGTTTGCGAAAAGCCCGCGTCATGCGCGCGCTGTCGCGCGGTCGCGATCGCGCCGTCGAGTCGCGCGGTCAGGTTCGCCGCGTCGCCCATCGGCGCTGCCGCGAACGCGCGCACCTGCGCGAAAAGGGGAATGAGGGTATCGGCGAGTGTCACGCTATCTCCGCAGCACGACGATTTCCGCGCGCAGATCCTGCGGCGCGTCGGGCCATTGCAGCGCGATGTTCTCGTCGCGCTCCACGGCGTCCCACAGTTCGCTCACCTGCTCGATGCGGAAGTAATTCGACGACGCGCGGCGCGGCATGCCTTGCGGCGCGTTCGGCAGATGAATCAGCTCCAGCCCCGGCAGCGCGTGCGCGACGAGGCGCGTGACATCGGCGGCATTGGCGAGGCGCGCGTCGTAGAGCGCGCCATCGACGACCTGCGCCGCCGCCTGCTCCGTGCGCAGCACCAGATAAAAGCGGTTGCGCCGGTCGAAGAACGCGCGCGGCAAGTCGCCCGCGAACATGCCGTCGCGATACTCGAGCACCGCGAGATGCTCCGGCCCGATCGCGATCTCGCCGAGCAGAAAGCCGATCAGCGCCTGCGCACGCGAGAAGCAGTTGTAGAGATCGGTGTGATCGTAGGCGGGCAGGCCCGGCGTGCCGTCCTGCGCCTCGCCGAGCATGTCGAAGCGCTCGGAAAACGCGCTCAGTTCGCCGACCAGACTGCGCAATTCGCCGTACAGATGCCACGGATGCACGGTCGGCGTCTGCGTCAGATGCACGAGGTTGGGCGCGGCGCGCGACAGGGTACGCATCGCGAGCAGCAGCATCATGTAGCCGGGATCGAATTCGGCTTTCTGCAACTCGCGCGGATTCTTGAATTCCTGCAGATGATGCGCGCGGCCGACGACATCGTCGCGAATCTCGCGCACGATGCGCAGCAGCGTGTCCGACCCGGACAGCGCGTAGCCCGGCGCGATGAAGCGCTCCGACAGCGTCACCGTATCGCCGATGCGCGTGAGCTGCGCAATCGGAATCAGATCGTACTGGCCGAGATTGGCGGCCTCGCCTTCGAAGAACACCTTCAGCACGTGCAGCAGCGTATGCACCGGCGCGGCGGGACCGTCCGAATGCAGGTCCGGCACTTCGACCGGGTTTTCGAGGCTGGCGTAGCGGGTCTGCGCGGCGGCGGCGTCATCGGTCGATGCGCACATCGACACGTTGTTGCCATCGGCGGCGAACTTGCGCACGCCGAGATAGACGGTGAGCGCGCGGCCATCGCCGATCGATGCCGCATCGAACGAGCGCGGCGCGAGCACCGCATTGCCCGGATATTCGACATAGGTGCGATCCGGAAAGATCAGCTTCGCCGAACGCACTTCGATGGTCTGGCTCGCGATCGCGCCCGTGGCGATATCCAGCGCGCCCGCGCCCCAGAAATGCGGCAAACCCGTCTCGACGACAGGCTTGTTGCGGAACTGCTCGTGCAGCGACGCCAGCTGAAAGTGCTGGGGCTGCATGAACATGCCCTGATACCAGTAGATGCCCTTGTTGTGTTCCATACCTTGGCGGTCGATGTGCTAGTTGGCGAGCTTGCGCAACGGCGTGTCCTGCGGACTGGCCGCGCCGACGACGCCGGTCGTGGCGCCCGAGCCGCCGGGGTTCGCCGCGTTGTCGCTCAGACGGATTTCCTTGCCGCCGCCTTCGAGTTGCTGCGCGCGCTGCAGCGTCGCGGCATCCGGGCCGCCGGGCTGCGTTTCGGCGTTGAGAATGCCTTGCGCGCCGAGGTTGAGCCGCACGACGAGCGGTCCGGGCAGCTTGGTGTGAGTACGGAAGATGAAGCCCGAGGTCTTCGTGACGACGGGCACGTCGAACTGGCGCGCCGCGTTGGCCACGCCGAATTGCGCATAGCCCGCGACCAGGCCGATCGAGCGCGTGTTCTGCGCGCGATCGAGAATCAGATACGAGTGCTGGCCGGGCGCGACCACATAGCGCGAGAACTGCGCGAAGGTCTGCGGCACCTTGCCGGTGGCCATCGTGTCGGCGAGCGCGTTCGGATCGGCGGCGAGATTGCGGAAGGCTTGCGCATCGCCGGTTTCGTAGATGCCGAGCAACAGCGTGTGCGACTGGCCGTCGTACTGGTTCAGGCCCGGATCGGCGGTGATCTCGAAGATCACGGCGTCGGTGGCGTAGCTCCAGGTGACGTCGGCGAGCGGGTCTTTCGGCGGCGCGCTGCTGCATGCGGACAGCACGAGCGCGAGCGCCCACGCGCCGCACGCGAGCGGCAGCCGCCGCACTCTGCGTGCACCATGTTCGCCGCCCTGCGCGGCGCGGTAGTTCGTTACTGCCATTGCCGGTGCCCCATTCGGTTGCCGTCGAGTCTTTTGCCCCTGCCGCACATTCTCCGGACTTTGCGGCAGGCTCATACGGCGAAAAAAGGTGTTTTCCCGGCCCTATTCGAAATCTGCGGCGTCGGCGCGCCGCGTCAGACCAGCGGCAGGATCGTCGCGCTGGCTTCGCTGTCGTCGGTGTAGGGCATGAAAAGGATCGATTCCGGCGATCCCTTCACGCGCGCGTAATAGGCGTCGTCCGGGCCGAGCCGGTTGCGCACCGCCCACGCGTTGAATTCGCGTTCGCCGACCTGCAGCGTCAGCCCTTCCTGCGCGTACTCCAGCACGGTTTTTTCCGGCAGCTTGCCGCGCGGGCCGACCGCCTGAAAATCGATCTTCGCGTCGCCGCCATGCACGCCGAGCACGACGCCCTGCCATTCGCCCTCGCGCGGCCCGATCGCGAACCACTGGCCGAGCTGCTCCTCGCCCACCACTTCGAAGCGATAGTCCTGCGGCTCGCCCGCCTTCGCGAGATTCGCGCGCGCGACGATCTTCGCCGGCCACGACGGATGGTTCTCGACCAGCACCGTCGCGTTGCCGAGCAGCGCCGGCATGCCTTCGACGCCCGTCGCGCCTGACAGCACCATCGGAAAGCCCGAGCCGCGCGCCTCGCGCAGACTCGCGGCGAACACCGACAGCCCGTAGCGCACGGACGCTTTGGCGAGCGCGGCGTCGTCGGCGAGAATCAGCCAGAGATCGGCACGCGCCGCGTTCAGCGCGTCGAGCCCGGCGCGCCACGCGAGTTTCGCGGGTTCATCGACCCAGAAGTGGCCTTGCGTCGCGAGGCCGTAACGTTTGAGCAGTTGCGACAGCGCGCTGACGCGCGCGGCGTCGCGGGTCTTGTCGAACGCGGTGATCCAGACAGTTTTGTTCATGACGATCGTTCCTTTCGATTCGGTACTGGCGCTGCGCTGTAGAAGGGACGGGTACGAAGCAGTCGCCGGATCCCGTTCTCGCGTCGGTCTATTGGCGTTGCTCCTGTGCGGGGCGGCACCTACTTTCTTTGCTGCTGCGAAGAAAGTAGGCAAAGAAAGCAGCTTGTCCCATCCTGAGCACTTCAAGCCGGCCGCGGCACAGGCGATTGGTTTTGGCACAGCAGTAGCGAGCGCCCTCATAGGCCACATCGGGCTTGGACCGCGCACGGTCTGCCACATCGCACCACAACACAAACTGGTTCAGCACCAAATGGCTCCGGCCCGCTGCGCGGCCGATGGGTATATCGGGTCTGCGCGGTGCGTGCTTCCTTACCAAGGTATCCATACCACCGGTTTTCCCTTGCATGCCCGACGGCAGCGCGTAGCGCTGTGCCGGAACTCTTTCGTGCTGAACCAGTGCCCTTGGGGTTCTAGCTTGTCAGACCGTGCGCGGTCCACGCCGGGTAAGTCCTTCGAGGGCACTCGCTACTGAGCCCACGAACGATGAGAATAGTGGCCAAATTGCGTGTGACCGAGGGCGTCTCGAGCTGCTTTCTTTGGTTACTTTCTTTGCAGCAGCAAAGAAAGTAACTGCCGCCCCGCACAGGGGCAACGCCAATAAACCGACACGATCACAGGCCACTTATAGAAGCCCAAGCAAACAAAACATCCAGCACACCACAACACCCTCTAGCTCATCACCATCACGATGGCCTGGCTCGGCGCGAGCACCGCGCCGACCATATTGCCCTCGTTGTGCTGGGTCGGATCGCTGAGCCGCACGGCGGGCGCGCCTTCGAACTTGACGGTCAGGCTGCCCATCATGAACTGGACCTTGCCCATGTTCTTGCCCGACACCACGCCGCCCGCGAGGCCGGCCTCGTCGCCGGATGTCAGCGGAATCTCCGATGACTTGGTGAGCGCGGGCATCCCGCCGATCAGCACTTTCACGGTCGCGGGATTGCCCATCGGCGGCATGCCGATGTTCGGGTACGGAATCGGAATCGGCGGCGCGGGGGGCGCGGGCGTCTTGCACACATCGGGCATCGCCATGCACTGGCCGCCCGCCTTGGTCACTGCGAACATGTCGGCTCCTATCCGAGGTCGATCTTGTCGGCGTCGATTTTCACCTGGCCTTCGGCCAGAATCGTCGCGTGGCGCGCGCTCACGTGCAGGCGCTCCTCCACCTGCATGCGAACCCGGCCCGCGCGCGTTTCGTCGTCGTTGTCGATCCAGCGCACGCTGTCGCGGGCGCGCTGGATCAGGCGGCCGACCGTGCTCGTGACCTGCTGCGCCACCGTGCTGACCGTGCCGAAGCCCGCGTGCAACTGCTGGATCGCCGCTTCGACGCGCTGGAATTTCAGCTCGCCGCGCTCGCCGGTCATCGTGATGTCGGGCGCCTGCAGCTTCAGGCTGTGCTCGGCGTTCACGTCGACGCTCGCGGCTTCGACGCGCAGCGCGCCGTTATCCGTGTGCAGCGCGACGTCGCCCGGCAGCACGAGCGCCGCGCCCGAGCGCTGCGCGCGCGCCAGTACCGCGATGACATACGAGATCGCGTTCGCGCCGCCGGCTGCGACGAGCACGGTATCGCCGCACTCGGGCTCGACGAGACAGCTTTCGGCGCGCAACGCGCGCAGCGGCGCGCGGCCCGCGGCGTCGAACAAGAACCAGCGGTCGGCGCGGCCGGTCACCGTCGCGTAGACGAGGTCGATGGCCGGATCGTCGCCGGGCCGGGCAATCGTGACGAGCGTGCTGTTCATGGCCGTATTTCCTTGGATGATGTTCATGTCAGATGCGCGGCTGCCATTGCTCGGCGCGCGCGAGGACGGGATCGGTGCGGCGCGCGCCGTCGAACGACGCGCCGCTCAGTTGCGCGCCTTCTTCGATGAGCGCATGAAGGTTCGCGCCGCCGAAGTCGGCGCGCGTGCAATCGGCGCCGGATAGATCGGCATGCGACAGATCGCAGAACGTGAGACGCGCGCCTTTCAGCGACGCCCGCTGCCACACGCTCGCCGTCAGCACAGACTGGTTCCAGCGCGACGCATCCGCGCGCGCCGCGCCGAAGTTCGCTTCGCTCGCGTTGACCATTTCGCAGACCGCGTCGGTCAGATCGACGCGCTCGCACGCGGCGTTCAGCAATGCCGCGAAGGTGGCGCGCACGCCGCGCAGCGACGCATCCTGCAACTGCGCGCCGATGAAACTCGTGCGATCGAGCGCGACGCCGGACAGATCGGCCTTACGCAACGACGCGCCGTCGAGGATCGTCATCGTCAGATCGCAGTTGCGCAAATCCTGGCCGCTCAGATCGCAGCCGCGCAGATAGGCTTGCGCGAGCGATGCACCGGGCAGGCGCGCGGTGCTCAGATCGGCGTCCATCGCGGTGAAGCGCTGCAGGTTCGCGCCGCTGAAGTCGGTACCGGCGTAACGGCAATCGTGCGCGTCGGCGCGCACCAGCGCGGCGAGTGCGAACGATGCGCCGCTGAAGTCGCAGCGATCGAAAGCCGCGAATGCGCAGTCCGCCTGCCGCATGCTCGCGCCGGTGAAATCGACGTTCTCGAAGCGCGTCTTGGGCGCCTTCAGCCCGTCGAGGCGCGCGCGTGCGAGCGTCACGTCGCGCAGATCGGCGTCGGCGAAGACGGCTTGCGTCAGGTTGGCGTCGGCGAGCGTCACGTTGAAGAGGCGGCACGCGGACAGATCGATGCCCGACAGGTCCGCGCCGGACAGATCGGCGTCGGCGAGCACGCGGGTCGCGGCAAGCGTTGCGCGCGCTTCGTCGGCGCTCATGCGCGCGCGGGGGGCGGAAGTCGTCGTGCTCATATGACGGGCGGCCTGAACTGGAGAATGGTGCGATCGATATTCGAGCCTTCGAGACTCGCGATGGTCGGCTGCGTGCCTTCGAAGTTCACGCCGTAGAGGTTCGCGTGACGCAGCAGCGTGCCCTTGAGGTTCGCGCAGCGCAGCGAACCCGTGAACAGGTTGACGGCATCGAGGCCCGCGCCGCACAGGTCGGCCTTGTCGAAACGCGCGCCTTTCGCCGATGACGCATCGAAGCGCGCCGCCTGCGCCTGCGCATTGCTGAAATCCGCATGATCGATGACGGCCCGCTCGAAGCTCGCGCGGCGAATCTGCACGCCGTCCCACGCGGCACGATTCAGGCGCGTGCGCGTGAAGCGGGCGTCGTCGAAACAGGTCTTCGCGTCGGCGCGTGAATGGCTCAGGTCGGCATCGGTGAAATTGGCCTGTTGCGCGTCGACGCCGTAGAACTCCGTCTGCTGGCAGATGGATCTGGAGAAGTCGCTGCCCGCGAGACGGCTGCCGTTGAAGCTGGCCGCCACGAGCGCGGCGGCGTTGAACTTCGCGCCGCTCAGATCGCCGTCTGTGAAGCTCGCGCTTTGCGCCTGACACGCCGATGCATCGGCTCCGGCAAGTTTGGCCTGATCGAACACCGCGCCGCGCAGATCGGCATTGGCGAGTGTCGATGCCGAGAAGTCCGCGCCCGTGAAGTCGCCGACGACGAGTTGGGCGTTGCGTAGATTGGCCTGTGCGAACGTGCTTCTGGCGGCGCTCGCTTTGGCGAACTGCGCGCGTTCGAGATCGGCTGCGCTGAAAACCGCTTCGCGCGCGAGCGCCTGCGTGAAGTTGGCGTCGGCGAGCACGCTGCCCGCGAACGACGTCTTGTCGAGCATCGCGCCGGAGAAATCCGCGCCGGTCAGATCGAGCTTCGACAGATCGAGGCCGCTCAGATCGAAGTTCGCGAGACTTTGCCGTGCGGCATGGCGTGCGATGACGTCCTCGCGCGTCAATTGGATGACCACGGGCGCTTCGACCACGGGCACGGCGATGACGGGCGCGGCGGCGGCGGGCGCGGGCAGTGCGGGTGGTTTCGCGGCCAACGCAGCGAGCGCGGCAAAATCGGCTGCCGATACAACGCCCGGCGGCGCCAGATGCGGCAACGCTTCGGCCAGTTCGGGACGGCTCGCCAGCTGACGACGCACATCAGCTTCCGACAATCCCGCGTCGCGCATGCGCTGCTGCGTTTCCGCCTGCAGCCGCGCGAGCAGGCCGGGCAGATCGGCGGCGCTCGCGTCGGCTTCCGGCTGGGTCAGGAAGCGCGCCGCGTCGGCATCGTTCACGCCGTGCTTCTGCATCAGCGCGCGGGTTTCCGCGTTCAGTTCGGCGACGCTCGCCTCGACTTCGGCCAGCGTCGGCACGCGCTCCGGCGGGGCGGCCTTCAGATACGGCGCGATATCGGCGTCGGTCTTGCCGAACTTCGCCATCAGCGCGCGGCTTTCGCTGTTCAATGCGGCGGTCTGCGCCTGCGCGGCGGACAGCCCGGAGGAGTCGAATGAAACCGCCGCTGCCTGCGGTGCCGCCACTTTCATGGGCTTTGCCGCAGCCTCAACAGCCTCCGCCGGTTCGACGGCAGCCGCCGCGCGCGCGGGCACCGCCAAGGCGATCCGCTCGCGGAACACATCGCGGTAGTGCTCGAACGGCAGCGGCGCGTCGCCCTGACGTTCCCATTCGGCCATCAGGTGAGTCACCTGGCTCGCGTCGGTATCGGCGATATTGGCGAGCGCGCGGTACAGCACCACGCCGCATTCCAGTCCCGGGAACAGCCAGAGCGTCTCCGCGTGCGCGGCCACTTCGGTCAGCGTGCCGTTCGTGTTGACGAAGCAGCGCGCCCGCAAGCGCGGCAACGCGCCTTGCAGCATGCTCGCGCGCGGATGCATGTTGACGATCTCGAAGCGCTCGTCGCCGCTGAAATAACCGGGCAGACGCTGATCGGACGGCGCGCTCAGAAAGAACTCTGGCCGCGTATCCGACGGCAGATGCGGCCACTCGTTCTTGAGCCAGCGCTCGTCGCACGCGCCCAGATGCTGCCGGCGTAACGGCGCGTCGCAACCGTTGCCCCAGAAGCCCGCCGGCGCCACGCGCTCGCCACGGCTCGCGATGCGGCGCGTCTCGCTTTCGACGTTCGGCAACGGCCAGACGCGCGTGCCGTCGGCGTTGTCGATTTCAGCGTAACCCTTGCCGAGCGGATTGTCCGCGCAGCCCGCGCCGCCGAATGCGGTCGCAGGCTCGATCGGCATCTGCGTGTAGGGCGTTGCCGCCGAGATCAGGCCGAGCGCATTGAAGTGGCGCTCGCCGCTGACCACGAGCGACTTGCCGAGCGCGCCGATCCGCGCGCTCACCCGCTGCTGCGCGACCTGCGTGCCTGCCAGCGCATGCGCCGCGCCGTGGATCAGATATTCGCCGACGGGCTTCGGATAGCCTTCGTCGAGGATCGCGTTCTTGCCGAGCGCCTCGGCGACAGCGGCCCACAGATCGGGCTCGGGCAACAGTGCGTCGAGACTGGCGGCATCGAAGCGAAAGCCGGCGATCATGCCGATCGAAAGCACGTCGCGCCGCGCGAGCCGCAGGCCGCGATAGACGAGCGCCAGATTGTCTGGCTTGAGGATCTTCATGCCGTCATCCCAGCTGAATCAGCGCGCTGTTGAATTTGACCGTCGAGCCGTTGAACTTCACCTGCGAGGCCGTCACGCTGAAGGCGTTGGCGGCTTCCACGTTCACGTTCGTGGAGATGGTCGCGACCTTGTCCAGTCCGTCGATGGTCACCTGCGCGCCCTTCACCGACACGTTGCCGGCCGCCTGCGCCGAGAGCGCGCCGGTCGCCTTCAGGCCGAGGTCCGCGCCGGCGGTAGCCGTCAGTCCCGACACGGCCGTCAGCTTGATGGTCGCCGCGCGCGTGCCGGCGCCGTCGCCATCGACCCACGTCGTATTGGCGCCGCCGGCCTTGAGGACCACTTGCAGGCTGTCGACCTCCACGCTCGATGACACGCCCGGCCCGCTCGCCACCGACAACTCGCTGCCGAACTGCGACATGTTCAGCGTCGAGCCGATACCCGGCAACGGCAACACAGTGGCCTTGATGCCCGAAATGCCGAGTTCGATGTTGCTGGCATAGAGCGGCTTGGCCTCGCTCGCGGCGGCGATTGCCTTGGCGCCGTCGAACAGCACCTTGTGCGCGAGGATCGACGTGAGTGCGCCGCCCAGTGCGGTCTGCGCCGCCGTGACGCCATAGCTGCCCGGCGTCCACGGCGCGATCTTGCCCGAGCCGCCGCCGGCGTCGTCGGCCGCGCTGATCGCGATACCCGCGTCCAGCGCGATGGCCGCGTTCACCGCGAGACTCAGCGCGACGGCTCCCTTGATCGAGTCCTTCACACCATCGACGGTCGTCTTGATGATCGGGTCCTGGCCGCCCGAGATCAGCACCGTTTCGGCGCCCTGCAGCTTGCCGGAGGTCTTGAGCGAAACCGTGTCGGAATCGTCGACGGTGATGCTCTTGCCCTTGTTCCAGCTGACGTTGGTGCTGAGACCAAACGACACGTTCGCGCCGAACGACGCCTTCGTGGTCATCGACGCCGAGAGCGACCCTTCGTACGACAGCGTGAGCGAATTCTTGGTCCCCGCGAACAGCGAGTTGCTCACGCCGACCGTCACGCTTTCCGAGCTGCCCGCCGTGCTGGTCCACAGGCTGCCGCCGCCGTTCACGTCGGTCGAGCCGATGCCGATCGTGCTGTTGTGAAACGGCGAATGCAGCCAGACGGCTTCCTTGCCCTTGCTGTCGGTCATGTGCAACTGATTGCCGCCCGCCGTCGCGATGCGGTTCGCCTGCGCGTTGTCCTGCGTGACGACGTTGCTGTTCTCCGAATTCGCCAGACTGCCGACGATCACCGGCTGGTCCGGATCGCCGTCGATGAACGACAGCAGCACTTCCGCATCCTTGTGCAGCGGGAAATGCATGCCGTGATCCGTGCCCGCGTACGGCGACGCCATGCGCAGCCGCGCCGAGCTCTTGTTGGCGTTCTTGTCGGTTTTATCGAACGGCAATTGCACCTTGTACTGGCCGTACTCGTCGAGTTCGGCATACTGGCCGTTGCCTTCGCTGTCGATGGTCGCGTTCATCGTGCCGGCCACGCGCGGCTTGGCCGTCGCGCGCTCGGGGCGGAACTGCGTCGCGGCGGCAATCGCGCGGAAGCTGTTGCGATAGACGATTTCTCCGCCGCGCGCGCCGTCGCTGTACGGGCTCGATACGCCGTTGAGCAGCGCGCCCGCCTGCGAGCCTTCGTGATGCACTTCGGTCACGAGATAGCGGCCGTTGAAGTCATCGCGGTAATGCTGCGCGAGCGTGCAGAAATAGCCGCTGCGCAAGCCGAGCGCGGTGCCCTCGCCCGCATACACCTTGCCGCCGCAGATGAGTTCCTGCGCGCGCAACTTCGCGTAGCGGTCGCCTTCCTGCTGGTCGCGGAAGTTCTCGCCATAGAGCATGACTTCGCCGATGCCCGCATCCGACACCGTCGCGCGCGCCTTCAGTTGCACGGCGGCCTTGCGATAGTTGTAGTCCTGCAGCACCACTTCATGCGGCAGCGGCTTCTGACGGCATACGAAGTCGCGCACCGAATCGGCGGCGAGGCCGGTGTCGAGCGAATCGTCCGGACGATACGCGACGGGCAGCGCCTCTCCGTCATGCATGAGCTTGTCATCGATCACGACGAGCTTGTCCGCGCCGCCGGAATGATCGAAGTAGTAATAGATGCCCTCCTTCTCCAGCCAGCGCGACACGAAGTCGAGATACGTCTCCTGATACTGGCACACGAAGGTGCGCGGCCGATATGAGCCGGTGAGCTTGAATTCGTAATCGGCGGAATTCAGGCGTCCGGTTTCGAGCACGCCGCGCACGGTTTCGGTGATCGGCCGCTCGTCGAGATAGACCTCGGAGACGCGAAACAGCGACAGACGCCACAGACGCGGCACCAGCACCGCGCGATAGAACACGTAGCCGTCCACGCGATGCAGTTGCTCGAACTCGGCGAGGATGCCGTGATACGGCGCGCGGATGCCGCCTTCCGGGCCGTAGATCACGAACGAGGCGCGATGGCTCAGCATCGTGTCGAAGTCGATCGACGCATCGGATGACACCAGCGTGAGGACGAAGCGAAACGGCTGCGAGATCGATTCGAAGCCTTCCATTTCGACGACCGCGAACTTGTCCGCGTCAAACGCTTCCGACGTGAAATCGAAGCGCTTGTTCGCGAGCATCCGATCGGCCAGTGAGTTCATGCTGATTCTCCGTACAGGTGATGCCTGTTATTTTTGCGGCGCTCGGTCACCGCGCGATTTCAACTGCGTTACGTTTGAAACATCAGGCCGGCGCGCCGGGAAAGCTCACGGCGAAATCGCCGCTCTCGTTCACGTCGAGCGCCACTTCCGGCAACGCCACGCCTTCGCCCATGCGCGTGAGAAGTTCCTGCGACATCATCGGCAGCACCGTGCCGCGCAGGATGAAATCGATGTTGCGCGCGCCCGTCTCCACTTCCGTGCAACGCGCGGCGATCTGCGCGACCACGGCATCGGTGTAGGTGAAACGCATCTTGTTGTTGTGCGCGATGCGCTTCACGATCTTGTCGAGCTTGAGGCGCACGATGCCGGAAAGCGCGTCCGTGGCGAGCGCGAAGTACGGAATCACCGTCATGCGCGCGAGCAGCGCGGGCTTGAAGTGATTCGACAGAATCGGCCGCACGGCTGAGAGCAGCGTCGCCGCGTCGGGCTTGTCTTCGCCCGCGGTCATTTCGGTAATGACATCGGTCGCGAGGTTCGACGTGAGGAAGATCACCGTGTTCGAGAAGTCGATCTCCTTGCCCTCGCCGTCCGACAGCATGCCCTTGTCGAACACCTGATAGAACAGGTTCATCACGTCGAGATGCGCCTTTTCCACTTCATCGAGCAGCACGACCGAGTACGGGCGCTGGCGCACCGCTTCGGTCAGCACGCCGCCTTCGCCATAGCCGACATATCCCGGCGGCGAACCGATCAGGCGGCTCACGTTGTGCTTCTCCTGGAACTCGCTCATGTTGATGACGGTGGTGGACTTTTCGTCGCCGAACAGGATGTCCGCCACGGACAGCGCGGTCTCCGTCTTGCCGACGCCCGACGGCCCCGCGAGCAGGAACACGCCCATCGGCTGGTCCGGGTCTTTCAGGCCCGACTTGGCGGTCTTGAGCACTTCGGCGATCTGGTCCATCGCGTGGTCCTGACCACGGATGCGCGCCTTCAGCGTATCGGCCATACGCATCACGCTCTGCGCCTGATCGCGCAGCATCTTGCCGACGGGAATGCCGGTCCAGTCCGAGATCACGCGCGCGACCACGTCCGGATCGACATCGATGTGAACCAGCGGCTGATCGCCCTGCGCCGTCTTGAACGCAACGGCAGCGGCCGCGATCTCTTGCGACAGCGACTCCAGCGTATCGGCGCTCGCGCCGTTCGCCTTCGCTTCGTGGCGCGCCGCGCGCGCGTCGAGCAAGACGCGGGCGGCATCGCGTTGCTGCTGCCAGACGGCGCGCAGCGCTTCGGCTTGCGCATCGAGCTTCGGCAGTTCCTCATCGATTTCACGAAGGCGCGCGAGATCGACGGGCTGCTGATTGTCCGCATCGCGCTCGAGTCCGCTTTTCTCGCGTTGCAGCGCCTGAATGCGGCGCTCCGTGTTCTCCAGCACGTCGGGCTTCGCGCTTTGCAGCACCTTGACGCGCGCGCAGGCGGTGTCGAGCAGATCGACGGCCTTGTCCGGCAACTGGCGGCCCGTGATGTAACGGCTCGACAGCTCGGCCGCCGCGACGATCGCGTCGTCGCGCAGCACGACCTTGTGCACGTCCTCGTACTTCTCCTTCAGGCCGCGCAGGATCAGCACGGCGGTGTCGAGGTCCGGTTCGTCGAGCTTGACGAGCTGGAAGCGCCGCGCGAGCGCCGCGTCCTTCTCGAAGTACTTCTTGTATTCGGCCCACGTCGTGGCGGCGATGGTGCGCAACTCGCCGCGCGCGAGCGCCGGCTTCAGCAGATTGGCCGCATCGGAGGTGCCCGCCTGACCGCCCGCGCCGATCAGCGTATGCGCTTCGTCGATGAACAGGATGATCGGTTTCGCCGATGCCTTCACTTCGGTGATGACGCCCTTCAGGCGGTTCTCGAACTCGCCCTTCACGCTTGCGCCAGCCTGCAGCAGACCCATGTCGAGGCCGAGGATCGTCACGTCTCTGAGCGAATCGGGCACGTCGCCTTCGACCACGCGCAGCGCCAGCCCTTCGACGACCGCCGTCTTGCCGACGCCCGGATCGCCGACGCAGATCGGGTTGTTCTTGCGGCGGCGCGCGAGGATATCGACCATCTGGCGAATCTCGGCGTCGCGGCCGAACACCGGATCGAGCTTGCCGGCGCGGGCCTTCTCGGTGAAGTTCTCGCAGAAGCGCGCGATCGCGCTGCCGTCGCCGCTGGCGGGCGCGGACGCATCGCTCGCGCCGTCGCCGAGCGCCTCGCGCGTGCCGGCTTCGACGGAGCCGCCGCAGACCGCATCGAACGAGCGGATCAGCGTTTCGCGGTTCAGCGCGCGCAGCGGCGCGGCGTAGTCGCCGGTCGCGTAGTACGTCGGGCGCGCGAGGAATGCGAGCAGCACCGCGCCCGAACGGATGCGCGGCTCCTGCATATCCACCGACGCGATCAGCCATGCGTCCTGCAGCAATTCGAGCAAGAGCGGCGAGAACGCGGGACGTCCGGCGTTGCCCGTCTTCATCTGTTCGAGCGACAGATTGATCGAGCGCCGCACCAGCGCCGCCTCGACGTCCTGCTGACGCAGCAGCAGCGCGATATCGGCCTGTTGATCATCGAACAGCTTGACGAGCAGATGCTCGACCGTGATCTCGTAGTGTCCGCGCGATACGCATACGCCGACGCCATCTTCGAGCGCCTGTTTGCAAAAGCCGTTGAGGCGGCCCACCAGGGGCTTCAGTTCGACCAGCAGCATGTTTGTGTTCCTCTTAGTCTTTCCAGCAACGGCCAGCAATCAGGGTTAGAGAGAGTAATGAACCCGGGTCGGCAGCTTCGCCTCGCCGGGATTGAGCCAGGTATCGAAGCCGAGCCGCGACCACGCGCCACGGCCCATGCGCGCCGCGCCGGCTTCGTCGTCGCGCAGCTGAAGCTCGACTTCCACGTCGAGCGGATCGGTCAGATAGAAGCGCGTGAAAAAGCGCAGGCGCGCATGCGCGCTTCCGCCCGGCAGCATCTGATGGAACAGCGTGTGCGGCACATCGGCGAATTCGATGCGGATGGCGCTTTCGTAGTCGTCGATCTCCGCGCCGAGCCACGCGTCCTCGCCCAGACAGCTTTGCTGCCGGCCGAGTTGCCAGCGCTGATCGGCGGGAATCGGCACCGCGCGCAGCACGCCGCATACAACCTTGACGTCGGCGGGCGCGAAGGCATCGGCGAGCAGCGTCTTCAGGCCGAGCGCGGAATGCGGCCGCTGATTGAAAAGGCCCGCGTAGCGCAGCAGTTCGGCGCTGCCCGGCAACAGGTCGACGCGCAGTTCCGGATCATGCAGCCCGACGAACGCGTACAGTTGATTGAGCGACGCCTCGTGCCGGTCCTCGACGATGCGCTGCTCGACGCGATACTTCGCCCATGCGTCGAACAGCAGCGGATAGAGCGCGTGATGCACGATGTCGAGAAAATCGCGCGTGACGTGGTGCCCTTCGCGCTCTTCTTCGAACAGGTCTTCGGTGTAGTACGTCGGCAGCGGCGAGGCCACGCCGTAAAGGCCGAAAAAATTCGCGGTGATGCGATAGCCGCCTTCGGGCGTCGCCTCGATGCGATCGATGTCGTTCTCGGGGAACCCGAGCCCGAGCCGCGGACGCACCCGCAGATTCTCCTGATTCAGGCCCGTGTGACGGTCGTAGAGCCGCAGCAGCCGGATCGCCTGGAAGTAGGAGTACTTCTCACCGTTGGTGAGAAGCAGCGCCTTTACAGCATCGGTTGTTGTCCGAGTCTCGGCGGCCATTTGAATACGGTCCCTGAAAGCGTGTCTTCGAGCTCGACGCGCGTGTAGGAGTTGATGCCGGCGTAATCGGCGAGAAAGCGCTCGAGCACGCAACCGAACAGATACAGATCGCCGATCCCGGCGTAATGGTCCTCACGGCAACGAATACGGATCAACTGGCCGCGCTGCATGCCGCCACGGCCGACGAGGCGCGTTTCGCGCGTCGCCGTCACATCGACGATGCCTTCGATACGGCGTCGATTCGACATTTCCGGCCCCTGCCGTCCGGCGAACACATAGAGGCCGAGCAGCTTGCGCAGGTTGTCGGCGTTCGCGAGCGACAGCAGGTTCAGCGACACATGCGAGAGCAGGCACCACAGCAGTTCCTCGCCGGCGGGCGGGTCCTGCGCGGGCGTGATCGCGCGGATATTGGTGAAGCTCATCTGGTCGGGCGACGTGCTGGTCGGCACGTTGATATCGCCCGGTTTCAGGCCTTCCGGCAACGCGCGGTTGGTGCAGGTGACGCGAATCGACAGCGTCTCCGGCAACGGCGTTTCGGACGGCGGATAGTTGAGCGACAGATACACGTCGCTGCCGCGCTCGACGTTCGCGCTCTTCAACGTCGTGCGATAGCTCAGCTGCGCGCCACGGCCGTCGTGACGAAACATGCTGAACGGCTGATAGACGCGTTCCTGCGCGCGGCCCTGCTGATAGCCGAGCACCTGATCGACCGAATAGATCTGATAGTGGCGACGGTCGCGCCCTTCGGGGATCACGCGATATTCCGTCGCGCGATGATCGTGCGTGATCGGGTCCGCGACATGCGCGAACACGTTGATCGCCGGCACGATGTTGAGCGCGAAGCTCGCGGCGTCGATCTCGGGCATCCAGTCGTGCAGCGCATCGAGCGTCATCACGATGCTGAAGCTCGAACCCTTGGCGTTCGCGGTCCAGCGCCTCAGCCCGACGATATCGATGAAGAGAAACTTCTCCGGCTGCGCGAAGAACTCCTGGATGGTGCGAAAGCCGCTCGGCGCGTGGCTCGGATACGTCAGCAGATCGGCGTCGAAGCCGCTCGTGCGCAGGTTCTTCGCGCCGAGCGCAAGCCGTTCGCCGCCGCCGCTGGAAATGCGCACGTCGGTGACGTGATTCATCAGCAGCAACAGCAGTTTCGATGCATCGACATGGCCGCCGTTCAGGAACAGGCGGATCGAGTCGCCATTCCATTGCGCGATGCTCAGGCCGCCTTCCATTTCGAAGTCGATCATCAGCACAGGCGCGGCGCCCGCGTGGCTCAGCAGATTGACTTCGGCGATGCGCAACGGCTCGACATCGAGGTCGCAGGTGGTGCGAAAGCGGCACGCGGTGCCATCCACCGGCACTGATGCGAGTTCGGTGCCCGCGGCCACGCGCGCCGCCTGCGCGCGCGGACCCTTCGCGGCAAAGCCGATCAATGTAGATGCCGGCACGGGCCGCAGATAATGCGGAAACAGCAAATTCGTGAGTTCCTGAACGAACTCGGGAAACTGGTCGTCGAGTTTCTGGCGCGTGAGGCCCGTGAGAAACGCGACGCCTTCGAGCAGGCGCTCGACGTCCGGATCGGCCGAGGTGCCCGAGAGCATCGGCGCGATCGCCGGATTCGCGCGCGCGAACTCGGCGGCCAGGCCTTTCAGCTTGTTCAGCTCATCCTGATAGTATCGATTGAACATGCGGACCGGCTCGGCTGAATCGGGAAAAGAAAAGAGTGAGCGCGTGAAATCAGCCGACGCTTACGCGGCCATTCGCGCCCACGGTCGTCGAGATGCGCAACGGAATCTCGCGGTCGTCCACTTCGAGCGTTCCTTCGAGCGCGAAGCGGATCGACAGCACGTCGGTTTCCTCGCGGTTGAGCGTGACGCGCGGCGACTTGATGCGCGGCTCGTAGCGCAGAACCATGCGGCGTATTTCCTCTTCGATCTCGCGCGTGGAACCCATCGCGGTGGTGCCGGCAAGGTTGGTGAAATCGGGCACGCCGAATTGCGGGTCGATCTGCACGCTGCCTTGCCGGGTGTTGAGCAGCCGGCCCAGGTGATTCATCACCGAGTCGACGAGAACATCGACCTGCGTCTCGTTGGAGCGCGCTCCACCCGCACCCCAACTCGCGATTCGCTCCAGCAGCCGACGTTCTCTCACCGTTGCCCCCGCTCAGGCATCAATCAGGACTTTCAGGACTTCGGGGCGAGCCACGAGTCTTCCGCTTCGATGCCGTCCGGATCGAAGGTCCACGTGATCTTCTCGTAGGTGAACGAGATGTCTTCCATGTGGCCCATCTGCTTGTTTTCCGGCGACAGGCAGTTCGGCGTCCACGACTTCATGTTGGTCAGGATCGCGTTCGACAGCTTCACGGTGTAGTACTTCTCTTCCGTGCCCTTCGGCGAGATGCGGTAGAACTCCAGCGTGACGTTCTTCATCTGCTCGCCCGAGGTCAGCGCCTGGAACAGCTTCGGCGACGACTTGTCGATTTCCTTGGTGAGCGTCATCGGCAGATGGACACGCTTGCCGGTCGGCAGGCCCGTTTGCGGGCTCTTCGGAATTTCGATCGTGTGATCGACAGCCTGGACGAGAATCTTTCCTTCGTGACCCTGAACCTTGGTCGAGCCTTCGATCTTGCCTTGATTCTGGCCTTCGAGAGTGAGGTAGCACGGCATCGGCATGATAAGTCCCCTGTTGGGTAGCAAACTATGTTGGGTTTCGGTTGTTTCGCCGTGGCCTCCTGGCCCCGGCGGTTTAGCTCAGCGCTTGTCTGCTGCGCCATGTTTCACATGTTGCGCGCGGCCCGTTACCGGTCGGTTTCAGTTTTCCCGCGCTGCGTTACAGATGAAACACGGCTTGCGTGCTTACTTCTTGTCCAGCTTGCCGACGAGCGACAACGTGAACGACGCGCCCATGTACTTGAAGTGCGGACGCACCTTCAGGTCCACGCGATACCAGCCCGGATCGCCTTCGACATCGGCCACGACGATTTCCGCCTGACGCAGCGGACGACGGCTGCGCACGCCTTCAGCGGGGTTGTCCATATCCGCGACGTACTGGCGAATCCAGGTGTTGAGTTCGCTTTCGAGATCGACGCGCTCTTTCCACGTGCCGATGTTTTCGCGCTGGATCACCTTGATGTAATGCGCGAGGCGGCTCACCACGAACATGTACGGCAGTTGCGTGCTGAGCTTGTAGTTCAGCTCGGCTTCCTTGCCTTCCTTGGTGTTGCCGAAGAACTTCGGCTTCTGCGCGGAATTGGCCGAGAAGAACGCGGCGTTGTCGCTGTTCTTGCGCATCGTCAGCGCGATGAAACCCTGCTCGGCAAGTTCGAACTCGCGGCGCTCGGAGATGAGCACTTCGGTCGGGATCTTGTTCTGCAGCTCGCCCATCGACTCGTACGTGTACACCGGCAGATCGCCCACCGTGCCGCCGCCTTGCGGTCCGATCACGTTGGCGCACCAGCGGTAGTCGGCGAAGCTCGACGTCAGGCGCGATGCGAACGCGAACGCCGCATTGCCCCACAGGAACTGGCTGTTGCCGCCCGAGACGTCTTCCTTGTAGTTGAACTTCTTGGCCGGCACCGTATCCGCGCCGTAAGGCACGCGCAGCAGGAAGTGCGGCAGCGTGAGCCCGACGTAGCGTGCGTCTTCCGATTCGCGGAACGCATTCCACTTGACGAACTGCGGGCCTTCGAAAATCGACGACAGGTCCTTCAGGTTCGGCAACTGATCGTAGGTATCGACGCCGAAGAAATGCGGACCGGCAGCGGCGATGAACGGCGCGTGGCTCATCGCCGACACGCTCGCCACGTTCTGCAGCAGCTTCACGTCCTGCGTGCCCGGGCCGAACTCGTAGTTCGCCACGATCGCGCCGAACGGCTGGCCACCGAACTGGCCGTATTCAGCCGTGTAGAGATTCTTGTAGAGGCCCGACTTGGTGATGTCGGCCGCGTCTTCGAAGTCTTCGAGCAGCTTGCCCTTGCTCACGCTCAGCAGCTGAATCTTGACGTTTTCGCGGAAATTCGTGCGGTCCACGAGGAACTTGAGCGAACGCCATGCCGATTCCATCTTCTGGAAATCGTCGTGATGCAGGATCGCGTCGACCTGCGCGCACAGCTTCTGGTCGAGATCGGCGATCATGCTGTCGACCGTCGCCTGCGTGATGCGCTCGACCGCGTTCTGCGGCTCCAGCAGTTGCCCGATGAAGGCCTGGATGCCCTGACGCGTGATCGAATACGCTTCGTCGCCCGGCTTGATGCGCGCCGACTCGATCAGCGAATCGAGCAGCGAAAGGCTGGCGTCGGACTCGGGTGCGGCCGTCGCTTCCTGTTGTTTTTCCATGTCGCTCATGTCACTTTTCCTCGATGCCGAGTTCGCTCATCAGACGCGCGCGCACGCCTTCGTCTTCGATCAGTTCCTGAACGCGCTTGCGGAAATCCGGAATGTTGCCGAGCGGTCCCTTGAGGGCCTTGAGCGCGTCGCGCAGGGCGATCATCTGGCGCAACTCGGGTACCTTTTCGACGATCGCGTCGGGCGAGAAATCGTCGATGGACTCGAACTTCAGGTTCATCGCGATCTGCGCTTCCGGATCGGCATTCGCTTCGAGGCGGTTCGGCACCGCGAGATCGAGCGAGAGCTTCTGCCCCTTGAGCACTTCGTTGAAGTTGTCCTTGTCGACGTTGACCGGCTTCATGTCTTCGATCGGCGTATCGTCGTCGCGCAAGGTGAAGTCGCCGAGTACGAGCAATTTCAGCGGCAGCTCGACTTCCGCCTTGGCATCTCCGGTGGCCGGACGATACACAATATTGACCCGCTCCTTAGGAGCGACTGAACCGTCAGATGCCATGCCTACCCCCTAACCCAAAACCAAATGTGTTGATGAAAAATTCAGGCCGCTTTGAACGGCGTCAGCACGATCGTGCGCGAATGCCGTCGCCGCTGATTCATTGCATGCTGCTGGCGACACGGAACGATCTCATGGCGTATCCCGGGTCATTGCCGCAAAGAGAACCGGGTTCCGGGTTCTGTTCGTGCCTTAGGCCCAAAACCCGCGTGATACGCTGACTTTCCTGTCGCTGAGGGCATTAACGACAGCGCCGCGAAATTCTTGAAACTGTTTTGACGGCGGCTGATTGCTCAAGCTTTTATGTTTCTTTGCCGTTAATGCTTCGAGGCGATATCGCCATTGCGTGAGAGACCATCGTGGCAAACCAGTATGAAGTCCAGGGCGACGTGCTCATCGTGAGCCTCGCAGGCGCGCTGAACAGCATGAACTCGGCGCAGGTCGAGGCCGACATCCAGCGCCGTCTCGATCAGGGCATCAATCAGGTGCTGTTCGATCTGAGCGGGCTCGGCTACATCTCGAGCGCGGGACTGCGCGTCGTCCTGATCGCGGCGAAGCGCCTCAAACAATCCGCGGGACGGCTCGTCCTGTGCGGCATACACGACCAGATTCGCGAAGCCTTCGAGATCAGCGGATTTCTTAATATTCTCAACGTCGCCGATACGCGCGCGTCCGCGCTCGAACGTTTCAACCAGGTCGCGTGAACCCCATGTTTCATCCGTAACCTGAGCCGGTTTTTCTGAAACGCCGCGGTAACGGCGCACGCACAGAATTCATCCCATGCGCAGAACGAACTGCGCGAAACTACCGGAGAAAAAAATCATGCCGATGCCGTGCTACCTCTCACTCGAAGGCCAGAACCAGGGCAAGATCGAAGGCTCGACCAAGGTTCAGGGACACGAAGGAAAGATCCTCGTTCAAGCTGTCGATCACACCATCGAAATCCCGAAGAGCCCGCAGACGGGCCTGCCGACCGGCAAGCGCGTCCATCAGGCGATGACGCTCACCAAGGAAATCGACAAGTCGTCGCCGAAGCTGTTCCAGGCGCTGACGTCCGGCGAGCAGATGAAGGATGTGACGCTCGAGTTCTATCGCATCTCGCCGAAGGGCACGGAAGAGAAGTACTACACCGTGAAGCTGTCGAACGCGATCCTGACCAATATGCAGTCGTGGACGCCGAACTGCCTGTCGCCGGACAACAAGCAGATGGGTCACATGGAGGACGTGTCGTTCACGTACGAGAAGATCACGTGGACGTACGAGCCGGACGGCATCGAAGCCGAAGACTCGTGGCTCGCGCCGAAGTCCTGATCGGACTGTAGAAGTCATCGAAGGCCGCCTCGCATGTAGGCGGCCTTTTGCATTTTCATCCGGCGAGCGCTGCCATCGCCGCCGCGCGGTCGGGCAGGATGCGGAACAGCGAATCGAAGCCGATCACCTGAAAGACTTCGTGAACCTGAGGCAGAAGCCCCGCCAGAACCAGATCATGACCCGTGCTGCGCGCGACCTTCGCCGCCTTCAACAACACGCGCAGCCCGGCGGAGCTGACATATTGCACGTCGCTCATGTCGAGCAGCACGCGCGGCGCGCCCTGCACGCGTTCCGGCAGGACATCTTCGAGCGGTTTCGACGTCGTGCTGTCGATGCGGCCATTCACGGCGATGACCAGGATTTCGCCTTCATGCGTTTCGTTGATATTCATCGGTTTCCTCGGTAGATCTTCAAGCATCCGGCCGCGCGGAGACGCGCTTGCGAAAGCTCAGGCAGTTCAATGGTTCACGCCGTTCATAGGCCACTTCGTCCATCATCTGCCTGACCAGATAGACGCCGAGACCGCCGATCGCGCGATCGTCGAGCGCGCTCGTCACATCGGGGTCGGGCAACTGGAGCGGATCGAAGGCCACGCCGTCGTCGATGACTTCGGCGCGCACTTCGTCCGCGCCGACGCTCACGTGGATGCGGATCGGATCGTGCGCGGAACCGTGGGCCGCGATATTCGAGATCACTTCGTCGAACGCCATCGCGAAGCTCTGGAACAGCGCGGGCGGCAGGCCGCATCCATCGAACAGCGCCTGCAAACGATTCACCAGTTCGCCGATATCCGGCGCCTGCGCATCCAGTTGCGTGTCGAGAGTGTCGGTCACGTTCATGCCTTCGTCGCTCCGGAAGCCCCGTAGTGAACCGCAAGGCAGGTGATGTCGTCCGATTGCGGCGCGCCATCCGCGAACTGATGGACGCTGTCGAAGAGACGCTTGAGCAGGACTTCGACAGTCTCGCCCGTCGATCCGGCGAGATGTTGCGCGAGACGCAGTTCGCCGTACTCCTCGTCGGCGGCGTTGAACGCCTCGGTGACGCCATCGGTATAGAGCAGCAGCGTGGAGCCTGCTTCGAGACGCGTGCGTCCCTCCGCGAACGGCGTGCCTTCCATCACGCCGAGCGCCATGCCGCCCGTGCCCGGCAATTGCGATACCTCGCCGCCCGGTCCGATCAGATAAGGCGGATTATGCCCGCCGTTGGCGTAGTCGAGCTCGCCCGTGGCGGTATCCAGAATGCCGTAGAACAGCGTCACGAACATCGTCGCTTCGTTATCCTGCGAGAGCAGATCGTTGGCGAGCGCAAGACACGCGCCCGGACTCGCGGCGCTCGGCGCGATCGCGCGCAGCAGCGTGCGCGACACCGCCATGAACAGCGCGGCCGGCACGCCCTTGCCCGAAACGTCCGCGATCACGATGCCGATCTTCTGATCGGAGAGCCAGAAGTAATCATAGAAGTCGCCGCCGACTTCGCGCGCCGGAATCATGCGCGCGAACATCTGCAGATCCGGTCGCGACGGAAAGCGCGTCGGCACGATCGACTGCTGCATGCGCCGCGCGACATCGAGTTCCTGCTGGATCGACACGAGCTTCGTATGCGCGTTGAACACGTTCTGGATGGTCAGAAACCACGGCCGCCATGCCTGCGGAATATCGGGGATCGATTTGACCGAGCCGCGGTCCTCGTCCTGGATATAGCGCACCAGCTTTTGCGCGGGCACGATTGCATCGTTGTAGGTCATGCGGCTCGCGATCATCAGCATCAGCGTCAGGCTCAGCACGAGCACCAGCACGCTCGGCACGCCCGTCTCCAGCGCCACGCGCTGTAGATTCCAGCGCGGCAACAAGAGCACGAGACGGAATGGCGCATGTGCGATCTCGACCGCTTCGATGTAGTAGCCGTCGCGCGTCGTCAGGCGGCCGTCGGCGTCCTTGAGCATGGCTCGCACGTCGCCGCGCAATTCGGGCGGAAAGGCATCTTCAGCCGATAACACCTGCTGCGCGCCGTCGTGCACCAGCGTCGGGTCCGCGAGCAACTGTCCCCGGTCGTTGACGATGAACATGCGGCCCAGTCCCGGCGGCCAGGTCCGCACGAACTGGTTGAGCCAGCCGAGCGTCAGATCGAGCGAGACCGAGCCGCGAAACTGACCGGCATCGAACACGCCCGCCGATGCGGTGACCATAACGCCCTTGCCCGCTTCATCGACATAGACCGGCGTCCACAGAACGGCGTGATCGGGATCGGCCGCCGTCTGTACGCCCGTGAAGAATTCCTTTTGCTTCAACGAATCCGCGTAGAAGAAATCGCCCGAGCCGACCCACGGATAGATATTGATGAAGCGGCGCGCGGAGGTGTAATACACCCAGGTCGCGCCCGGCAGATTGGCCATGATCGTCTTGAACGTGCCATTCAGGCTCAGCGCCATCTCCAGTTCGCGATCGAGCGCCGGCGTGCGCGGGCCGACGAGGCCCGTCAGATTGCCGGCATCGGCGGCGGTCCACGGCGGCGGCAGCGCGTCGAGCTGGATGCTGTCTGGCTGCTTGCCCGGCCGCAGCGCGGCGAGCAAGGGCGAATCCGTCGTGCCCTGCGGATGCAGGCGCAACCACGTCTCGCCCTGGATACGCATCGAGTTGACGGCGTCGGTGCTGCTGCGCACGAGCGCATCGAGCGCGATCGCCTGTTCCTGCATGCGCTGGCTGACGCTGGAGGTTTGCGCTTCGAGCGTCAGGCGGTATTGCAGATAGACGAGCGCGCAGGCGACGACGAGCACGCCGGCGAACGCCATGCGCATGACGCGGTTGTAGCGGGCGAACAAGGCCGCCGTCAGATCGGACATACGCTGCTTTGTTTGAGGTTGAGGTGGAGTGCGGTCATATCGGCTCAGGCGCTCAGGCCGCGATGCTGGGCTCGCGCGCGCCTGCGAAGCCGAGATGTTCGAGGCGCTTTTGCAGCACGCCCGAACTCGTCAACTGAAGGATTTCGGAGAAGACCATGCGCGTCATCGACTTCGGATCGGCGACGCGCGCGCCCTGCTCCGCCGCCAGCACGCCGATCACTTCGCGATAGTCCTCGATGCCCGCGACCATGATGTCGAACCAGCTCAGCCACGCGGCCTCGATCGTCGGGTTCTGGGCAAGCGCCTTGCACAGCCGTCCGATGCGCGTGGCCTGATCGAGCAGGATCACGTCGATCTCGTCGTCGCTCGCGGCGAGGCGCGCGCGCAGATCGAGGTCCCAGCGGATGCTGATTTCCGGAAGAAAGATGTAGCGCAGTCCCTGCACGATGCCGATACGGCTCTGCGCCGATGGAATCATCGTGAAGCCGTCGATCGGCCAGCCTTCGCCCGGAAAGCCGACGATCTTGCGCACCAGCTCGACTGTATCCGCGATGCGCGTCGGCTCCCGGAACATCACGGTGAGGCCGGGCCGCGCGTTGTCGGTCCATTCGCCGGGAGGCAGCACGCGGCCCACGAAGGCATCGGTTTGCGCGGCGGCATCGGCGAGGGAGAACACGCGGGCGGCGAGCGCGGCGGCATCGAAGCCCACTGCTGCCTTCACTTCGAGTCCGACCGAGAGTTCCTGACTCGATCCATAGCGCCCGAGCACGGGACGCAGAACGATGTCCCGCACGTGATCGTCGGCATGGAGCAGCGTCACGAGCGGCTGCACGAACGCCTTGAAACGCGGGCCGACCGGATACACGCGCGAAGCGGGAATCGTCGGCGCGCCGTGGCCGCGCAGTCGCGCGAGTCCGCCCGCCGAAGCCTGCTGCGTCAAGCCGACAAAGTAATGGTCCACAGCGTCGGCCATCGCCGTTCCTTGTTTTTGCTTTAAACGGGTTGAATTACGTCGGAAAGTGTAGCGATGCGCGGCGCGGACAAAACCTCGAAGAGAGCGCCAAAGAGGCGACTATTCGTGGCTTTGCCGCGCCGCGTGCCTTAGCGGGCGATACCCACGCGCTCGCATGCCGCCAGCGCGCCGTTGGCGCCCTGCGTGTACTGCAGGCGGTAGCCGCCGTTCGCAAGACCGTGCTTCGACGCGAGCACGATCTGCCCGAGCGTGCCCTTCGCGGCCTGACGGCTCATCGACGGCTGTTGCGCGATGATCAGATCCGCGAGTTCCGGATTGGCACGCGCCGCGTCCGCGCCCACGATGCGGCGCACGTTCGACACGCTGCTGCGATACCAGCCGTAGAACGGCCGATACGCAGGCCCGGCGTAATGACTGTCGATGATCATGTAAGGATCGAGCTTCGTGAGCGCGCCCAGCACGTCGTCGTCGTTGAGGATGTAGGCGAGATCGCCGCCCAGACGCGAGCCCGGCTCGCCGATATGCGCCGGGTCGTAACGCCAGCCTTGCGGCCCGTTGCGCAGTTCCGACCACTTCTTGCCGGTCCACGTGACGACGTGCGACAGGCCGATCGTCGAAGTCGCCGTCTCGGGGACGGTCACGCCGTTCTGCTTCGGCGCAGCGAGCGTGATGTAGAGCAGATCGCCCGGCAGCAGATGCTTCGACGTGGCGTCGAAGTTGCCGTGGTTGATGTCGAGCAGCACGCCCGTCTGCGCCGGGCCGGCCCACTTCGGCGTGCTCGTCGCGCCGGCGGGCGTCATGCACGCCTGCGTGGTGATGCCGGTTTCGACTTCGCGATTGTCCGTGGTCAGTCCCGCGAAGTTGTAGACCCACGCGGTGAAGTCGGAGCAGTCCACGCCGTGCCATTGAACCTGCGCGGAAGGCAGCGCCTGCGCGCTCGCCTCGCCCTTGCGCTGGACGATCTGCGAGCCGTCGACGCCGTTGCGCTGCGCGGTGCAGGTCATGCCGTACTTCTGAGCCGAGTCGCCCTTCGCGCCCGAGGTGCTGCCCGCCGACGCGTTGCGGTATTTCGGGTCCGCGAGCGCGGAATCGTCGGGCGGCAGCCAGCCCGGAATGTGGTGATGGCAATAGTTGATGTTCTGGTCGACCCAGAAGTTCTCGACCGCCATCACGAGTTCGCGCTTGAACGTGTCGATATCCGCGCAACCGGCGGGCGGCTGGATCGCGCCGTACTGACCGGCGAGCGGGCCCCAGCTGCTGATGGTCTGCCAGCTCGCCCAGTTGGTCTTCGTCAGTGCGCCGGTGAGCTTCGCCTGCACGTCGTTTCTGCGGCCCTCGAAAAGCGCGAGATTGTCGTTCAGCAACGCGACGCGATCGCCGCATGTGCCCGCGCTGCCCTTCGCGGTCTGCACCGCGCCCGGCATGACCGGCTCGATCTGCGCGGCGGACGTGATGCCCGAGCGGTTGCGCGCGTTCGTCATGTAGGCCGCCGCGCCGGCAGTGATCGAGCAATTGACGCCGCCCGGCGCGCCGAGCGTGCCGTCGGCGGCGATATCGCCCGCGCCCGCGTGGCACGACGCGAGCGTGTCGCCATTGGCGGCCTGCGTCACGATGTTGCGCGTGCTCGCCTCGATGCTGCTGCCGTCGGCGACGCGGCTCTCGGATTCCGCGCCGAGCGCGAGACTCATCTTCGCGCCGTCCGTGACCGTCGATGTCGTGCCGGCGGTGACGAAGGCCGGCGTGGTCTGCTGCACGTCGATATCGCCGGCGAAGGCGTTCACGCGCGACATCGCCGCCGCGATATTGCCCGCGACGAGCCCGCCCGCCGCACGCGCATCGGCGACGACGGCGTTCGAGTACGTGGAGACGACGATCTGCGTCGGCGCGCTCAGATAGACCGCATCGAGTTCGCCGGACAGGCTCGTGGTCGCGCCGTTCGATTCTTCCTCGAAGCTGCCGCCCGTCACGCGCACGAGCAGCGGATAGCGCAGGCTGCCGCGTAACTCGAAAGTGCCATCGCTGTGGGTCGTGGCGGTGGCGGACGCCTTGTCGGAGACGGTGCCGTCGGCGGCGATTTCATGCGCGGCCACCGATGCGTTCGCGACCGGTCCCATATACACGCCGCCCGACGTGGACGCGGACGATCCGCCGCACGCGGAAAGAAACAGGGAAAACGCCGCGCTCGCCGCGGCAGTGAGAAAAATCGGCTTCACGATGACCTTGCTGAAAAGAAGCGGGACGCCGCGATTCAGCGGCGCAATGACAGACCGGATGCGGCTTCGCTAAGCCGTGCACCGATGTCATGAGCGTAAGGGAAGGGCTTCGACGCCAATTCGGCGATCAGCCTTGCAAAACGCCGCTTTTTCAGACGATTTGGAACATCGCTGAAATTTCGCAGGAAGGTCGGGGAAAGGGGCACGTGCGGCATCATTGAACGTACATGTCTTCGCCGGCGAACAGCGTGCGTTGCACGTCGATTGTAAAAAAATTTGCTAAGTCGAGTTAATCGTTTACTTAGGCACCCGAATAATCTAAATTTACGACCGGGAAACCCACGACAACTTACAGATGCAGAGGCACAAGCTGAAAGTTGTTATTTGCTTTTTCGCTGGTTTCCACGGTCGAGCAAGTCATTACTCAAAATAAACAACATAGACATCGTAAAATGTTTGATCTTCGCAAGCACCAGTACAACTATTTCTATAATCTCGCGACAGTTGTGGAGGATTTGATCCCCGCCAACATTTGCGATCACCTTACAACCAGAATAAACGGAATAATTGCGGACGGTCTAGTTGATCATGTCTGCCATAGCTCTCTAGGAACTGATGCCGTTTCGGATTTAGGGGGTGCATATAATCACCACATTTTTAAAGGCGAAGATATTCGCACCCATCTCCCCGAGCTAGCGGCCGTCTATCATGCAGTCCTTCCCCTGATCAGCATCATTACATGTTCGGACACGGTCGTTTCACCCTATGCCGTTTCCGACATCAACATCAAGGCATACCCCGCCGGCGGCGGTACTCTGGGGCTTCACTACGACACCAACGGTATTACCGTTCTCTTGTCTCTTACCGAAAATACCGAGGCACCACTCCGAATGCAGATTCCGCGCTCACACCCGAGCAAAAAGGAGCCGTGGATTGAGCACAAAAACATCTACGCAAAAAAAGGGGCACTTCTCGTGATGCAGGGCCGCAAAACCCTGCACGATAGCGAACCCACCATAGCGGAACAAAAGCTTTCGGTCATCATGAATTACTATGAGCGCCACGATACCTATAGACACGAAGACTTTGACAACTTCGTTTATTACGGAATCAAACCAGCCGAGTTAGTGTAACGACTTTTTAAATTTACTTGCCGAGCCGCCCGGCGGCTCGGCTCCGTACGTCCATATATGAAACTGAACCGACTTGACTTGTTACTTGGCATTCTCGTTACCATTCTTTGGGGCTGCAATTTCACAGTCATTGAGGTAGGATTGAAATCGCTCGACCCTTTTGTTCTCACATTCCTGAGATTTTTGTGTTGCGCCTTCCCCGCCGTATTCTTCATCCCGCGACCAAGAAACGTAGCAACTAAATTTATCGCCGCATATGGATTTCTTTTCGGGGTAGGCCTGTGGTGGGTTGTGAACTTCGCAATGTACAATGGATTGTCTGCCGGGACGTCGTCGGTGTTCCTGCAATTCAGCGCGTTCTTTACAATCATTCTAAGTAGAATTTTTTTCAAAGAAAGAATCTTGATTTTGCAGGTCGTTGGAATTTTGATTGCGCTCGTCGGCCTCGTCGCGTTCGCAGTTGTATCGAATCTGCAAACGACAACCATAGGCATTGGGCTTGTCTTGTTTGCTGCACTTTCGTGGGCGACTTGCAACATGATCGTTAAGCTGACGAAGCCCGCAGACATGATATCGTTTATCGTTTGGTCCAGTCTGTTTTCCGCGCCCGCAATATTAGCGCTGACTCTTATGCTTAAGGGCGCGACACCTTTTATAGAGATTCAGCGCCACATCACCATGCCCGCAGCCTTTTCTGTTTTCTTTCAGGCCTATATCACGACAATATTGGGCTACATGGTCTGGAACAACTTGATGAAGAAGTATCCTTCGACGCAGGTTGCACCGCTCTCGCTCCTCGTTCCTATTTCAGGGATACTGTCTTCATACTTGTTCTTAGGCGAGACGCTGAGTCGGAATCAAACCTTTTCGACATGCGCCACGATCTTTGGCATTGGCCTATTCATGAACGCCGCCCGCATTCGCGCGGCTCTACCCATGAAGAGGGCCAACCTAAAACCTTAAAGTCGCCCCTGCCTTCTCCAGCTAAGGGGCTCGCAGCCCGCGATCGGCGAGCGTCGATGCCGCCGGCACGTTATCGACCATGACTATCGGCGGGACAGCGCAAGCGGCTCGCGTTGAATCAGGGGCGCGTTCAGGCGATACGGACGATTTACGCACCCTTGTCTTCGGCCGCGCGCTCCGACTGACTGGACGCGCTTTCGCCGACGCCTTGCGGATCTTCCGCGTCGAGCGATTCAATCGCCTTCTGCCAGAACTCCTCGGCGCGTCCCTCCGGGCTGCCCTCGCGCTCCCAGATTTCGTATGCACGACGACGAATGCGGTCCTGCTCTTTCTGATCGTCCATCACTGCCTCCCTGTTTTGCGACCACGCGTCGCCGTCGATTACCGCTCTTGAACAGCAACCAGCGTGCCGCACGCGCCGACGCTCAGCGCGCGGATTAAGTCGCCGGTCCGCGGGTTTCGCGGCTGAAGCGGCGAACCGCCTGAGGCGGTTGCCCCGTCGTTCGCACGAAGGCGCGCCGCATTCGCTCGCGATCCGAAAAGCCGACTTCGTCCGCGATCGCGTCCAGCGACAGACGCCCTTTTTCGAGCAGCAGCCGCGCGGCCTCCACGCGCAAATGTTCGACGGCTTTCGCAGGCGATTGCCCCGTCTCGGCGCTGAACGCGCGACTGAACTGACGCGGACTCAGACCGGCGACGTCCGCCAGTTCCTCGACCGTCAGCGGATTGCGCAGATTGCCGTTCGCGTAGTCGATGGCTTTCTGGATGCGGTCGGATTTCGGTTCGAGGTCCAGCAAGGTCGAGAACTGCGACTGCCCGCCCGCGCGCCGGTGATAGATGACGAGCTTGCGCGCGACCGCGCGCGACACGTCCTGTCCGTGATCACGCTCGATCATGGCGAGCGCCATGTCGATGGTGGCCGTCATGCCGGCTGAGGTCCAGATGGGTCCATCGACGATGAAAATCTGGTCCTGTTCCACGACGACTCGCGGAAAACGGCGCTGCAGTTCGTTGGCGAAGCGCCAGTGAGTCGTCGCGCGGCGGCCATCGAGCACGCCGGCTTCGGCAAGAACGAACGCACCCGTGCATGGCGCGGCGATCCGCCTCGACGTGCTCAGCGAGCGCCTGACGAACGCGGTCAGCGCGGGCGACACCGTGTCCGTTTCGACGCCCGAGCCGAACATGACGGTATCGAACGTGACATCGCTGAAAGCCTGCGTCTCGACGCGCACACCCGCCGACGACATCACCAGTCCGCCCCGCTCGGACAGCACCGTGACTTCATATGCCGGTTCGCCCAGCACGGCGTTGGCGAGTTCGAAAGCGGTCACGGCCGCAAACCCGAGCAGGTAGAAACTCGGGAACACCACGAAACCGATTGCATGCATGCCCTGCCCCAGTCATGTCCTGAATCGCTTGTATATATGGCATTTGAGACACGGTCAACGACGATTAAGCTTGCTTCCATTCACCGTTCGCGCGTGCAAGGAGCGCACTTTCGTATGGATCGTCGATTACTGATACTGGCAACGGGCATGTTCGCGATGGGCACCGACAACTTCGTCGTCGCCGGCATCCTGCCGGGCGTGGCGGCGTCGCTGCATACGTCCGTCGGGCTGGCCGGGTTGATGGTGACGTGCTACGCGCTGACCTACGCGCTCGCCGCGCCGGTCATGGCGGCCGTGGCGGGCAACTGGCCGCGCAAGCGTCTGCTGATTTCGGCGTTGGGTATTTTCGTCGCCGGCAACGCGATCAGTGCGCTCGCCACCGACCTGCACTGGGTTCTCGCGGCCCGCGCGCTGGCCGGATTCGGCGCAGCGCTGTTCTCGCCGACCGCGTTGGGCGTCGCGTCGGCGGTGGCGGCGCCCGAAAAGCGCGGCCGCGCGCTCGCCACGGTCACCGCCGGCCTGACGGCGGCCACCGCGCTCGGCTCGCCGATCGGTACGTTCATCGGCGGATTCGGTGGCTGGAGAACGACGCTCTGGTTCGTCACGCTGCTCGGCAGCGTCGCGATGATCGGCGTATGGACGATGCTGCCAGCGGTCCCTCAGCCGGCATCGGTCAGATTGCGGGCGCGGCTCGCGCCGTTGCGCGATGTGCGCGTTGCGCTCACGCTGCTCACGTCGCTATTCGCATTCGGCGGATTTCTGATGGTCTATACGTATGCGGGCGTGGTGCTCGCGCGCGTGACGCACGGCGACGAACGCATTCTCGCGGGCCTGTTCCTGTTGTGGGGCGTGGCGGCGACGGCCGGCAACCTGCTGGCCGGCCGTCTCGTGGATCGCTTCGAGAGCCGCACGCTGATCGATGCGATGCTGTGGCTCGCCATCGTCAATTTCTGCGCGTTGCCGTGGACGTCCGCGCACGCATTCAGCGCGGCGGTCGCGCTCGTGATCTGGGGGATCTGCGGATGGGGTCTCCTCGTTCCGCAACAGCACCGTCTCGTTCATATCTCGCCGAATGTCGCGCCGTTGCTGCTCGCATTGAACAACACGGCGACGTACATCGGACTGGCGTGCTCGGGCTTGCTCGGCGGCGCGCTGATTCCATCGATCGGCGCACGGAATCTGAGCCTCGTCGCCGCCGCGCTAATCGCGCTGGCATTCGTCTGCGCCGAAGCGGCGCATCGCTCAATCAAACGACCGCCCGCTCCCTGGCGCGCGCCGGCCAAGCGGGAGACAGAGGCGGTCTGACTGACTATTGCCCGGTCACTGCGGCTCGTACCACGAATAGGTCGGCAGCGTCGTCAGCGGCGTGCCGATCTGGAACGTGATATCGCGCAGCGAAGTGAGCGGGATGTTGCGCGGATCACCCGTGTAGCGCCGGACATCGCCGTTGTCGTTGATATAGACCACGATGTTGCCCGTGATGCCCGCCACGTTCGTGCTGGAGAGCGGCTGACCCCAGATATCGAACACCTGGCCGAGCGTGAAGGGCTTCACGTTCGGGGTTTCGATATGAATGATGCCGGTGTTGTCGTGCGTATGCGTCTCGTAGTTGCATTGCGGCAGGATGCCGACATTCGCCGGGAACGCGAGCCACTGGCCGTCCTTGAAGATCGCGACATGCGAATGCACGTGGAAGGTTTCAGCCATGCCCGCCGCGCAGATCAGGCCGTCGACCGTCGCGCCGGTGCCGCCCGTCGCCGTGTTGCCGTTCGGCCAGAACGAGCTGCCCACGACGCCGCCGAAACTGAGCGTAGTGACAGTCGAAGTGAACGGCGGCGGATCGGTCCATGTGTAGGTCGCGATCTGGGCCGGCGGCGTCCCGACGACGAGCGTCACTTCGCCATGCGGCGGCAGCACGAGGCTCGCAAGATCGCCGGTGTACTGCGCGATCGTGCCACCCGTATTGACCCATGCGGTCACGGCGCCGGTCAGGCCCGCCAGGTTGGTCGTACTGAGCGGCTGACCCCAGACGGCGAAGAGCTGACCGAGCGTGTACGACGCGTTCGATGTCACGTCCATGCGGATCTTGCCCGACGCATCGACCGTGTGGACCGGATAGACGCAGCCCGTCTGCCGCGCCATGGTCGGCGCCACGGTGCCGATGTTCGCCGGCAGTGCAAGCTGCTTGCCGTTCTGATAGACCGACACATGCGCGTAGCTGTACTTGGCGCCCGCCACCGTGCAGTTGAGGTTGCTGACCGCCTGGCCCGTGCCGCCGGTCGAGGTCGAGCCGTCGCTCCATTGCGCGGCGCCGATCGTCGTGCCGTCGACGAGCGCGGTCGCCGCGGCGAGCGTCGGCGTGGCGTTCGTCGCGGGCGCGCTCGCGCCGGTATCGGGACTCGATGCGGGCGTCGCACCCGATGCGGGCGTGGTGCCCGCGGCCGGTGAACTCGAATTGCTGCCCGATCCGCCGCCACCGCCGCCACAAGCGGCCAGTGTTGCGAGTGCGGCTGCAAGGACTGCGCCGCTCATCCACTGAATGTGTCTCTGTTTCTCTTTGAGCATGTGTCGACTCCGCCCCTCGTCTGAAGGATTGCTTAAGGTGTTGCGGGCTGCACTGCGGGCGCATGCGGGATGCATGCATAGCGTGTGCGCCGGAAGCATCGCGAGTCGTTCCCGACGCAAGAACACACTGCCCGTCAAGACGATCCCGACACGATTGACGCAAGGTTTGACGCCTGTCGCTGCGACATTCGGTTGAACCGAATGTCTCCAGTCGGGCACATGCCGATGGAAGCCAGCGACTCATCGAAAGAGAGAAACCGCGCCGGCAATCTCACGCGCCGGCCAGAGGCAATGTATCGTCGATGCTGCATCGTCGCAAGTAGAACAATCGTCAGGCTCGCATTCAGGCGGCGCGATTTTTTGGTGTGTGCGGTGGCGCACATACGCACGGCCGGGCATTCGGCTTAGGATTCGGGTCCGGCTCGGCATGGGTGTTGCAATTGCATTCCTGCGAGCTGATTCGTGCCACCTTAAGCTCGTATCTGGGCGACAATGGCTTCAGACACAACCATGGAGGCATGCGAATGACTCTGTCAAAGACGCTGTTCCACAGCGTAAGGGACTGGTTGCCCGATAACCTTTTCCTCAGCATTTATCATCGTCGCAGGATCGGGCGTTTTCCGCGCATGCGAAATCCGACGACCTTCAACGAGAAAATCCTGCATCGCTGCCTCAATCCCGACCCGCGTTACGGCGATCTCAGCGACAAGCTGAAAGTGCGCGATTATGTGGCCGGGAAGATCGGCAGCGAATATCTCGTGCCGCTCGTCGCCGCGCCCGAGACGTTCAACGAAGCCGTGTTCGATGCGCTTCCGCAAGCCTTCGTGATGAAAGCGAATCACGGCAGCAGTTTCGTGAAGATCGTGAAGAACAAGGCCGACACCTCGTTCGCGGAGCTCGATGCGCTCGCGCAGCGCTGGCTATCGACGGACTTTTACGCGGTCGCGCGCGAGCGGCATTACCGCACGATCGATCGGCGCATTTTCTTCGAGACGCTGCTGCTCGGGCCGGATGGCATCGTTCCGCCCGATCTGAAGTTCCATGTCTTCAACAAGCAATCGGGCGATCCGAAGATCTTTCTGCTGGTGGTCACGGACCGCTTCGGAGGACATCCGCGCGGCGACGTGTATGACGAAAACTGGAACCGTCTCGACATTTCGATCGGCCACTACGCGCGCAGCCCGGTTCCGGCTCCGCGCCCGGAAAAGCTGGACAAGCTGCTGTCGGTGGCGCGCCAGCTGGCGAGCGACTTTGAGTTCGTGCGCGTCGATCTCTACGATGCCAACGACGCCGTCTATTTCGGCGAACTGACGTTCACGCCCGGCGCAGGCATGTTCCGCATACGGCCGGACAAGGTGGACTACGAGTGGGGACGCCTGATGTAGGTCACTTGCTCATGTACTTGCGCGCCAACGCTTCATAGAGCGGCGGCGCGAACAGTCTCGACACCTGACTCGAAATCAATGCCGTGGCCATCAGCGACAGCACGAGCGCGTGCCCGTTGATCATCTCGATGACGATCACGAATGCCGTGATCGGGCTCTGCGTGACGGCTGCCAGATAGCCGACCATGCCGAGCGCGATCAACATCGGCAATGGCAAATGCGCGCCGCCGAAGATGAGATGCAGCGCGTTGCCGATGCCCGCGCCGATCGCGAGCGACGGCGCGAAGAGTCCGCCCGGCGCGCCGGGAAGATAGGAACCGACCATCGACGCCATTTTCAGCAGCGGATAACTCACGCCGACATCGGAATGAGCTTCGAGCATCTCGCGCGCTTCCGCGTAGCCGCTGCCGAAGGTATGACCGCGCGACGCCAGACCGATCACGGCTATGACGAGGCCGCACGCCGCGCCGAACGCCACCGGATGCGCCTCGCGCCAGGACAGGACGCGCGCCGGCATCCAGCGTTGCGTGTTCAGAAGCAGCCAGCAGAAGATTCCGCCAGCGACGCCCGTGATCGCGCCGACCAGGATGACGGCGAGCGCGAGCGAATCGGGGAAATGGCTGCCCACCAGATCGATCGTGCCGAAGTAGACGTAGTTGCCCTGCAGCGCGAGCGAGACGATACCCGCGAAGATGATCGCCGTGATCAGCACGCCGCTCGTGCGCGCCTCGAAGCTGCGCGTGAGTTCTTCGATGGCGAAGACCACGCCGGCGAGCGGCGCATTGAACGCGGCCGAGAGTCCCGCCGCCGCGCCCGCGAGCGCCAGCTTGCGTTCGAGCGCGCCGCCGCGAATGCTCCGCAGACGCGCCGGATAGAAACGCCGCAAGCTGTACATGAGCGCCGCACCCACATGGATGGTCGGTCCTTCGCGGCCGATCGTGAAGCCCCCTAGGATCGACAGAAACGACACGAAGATCTTGCCGACGAGAATGCGCAGCGTGAGCAGGCGCGGCCCGAGGTCACGCTTGTCATGCAGCGTCGCGATGACCTGCGGGATGCCGCTGCCCTCGGAGCCGGGAAAGAAGCGTCGCGTGAGCCAGACGCTCAATGCGCCGATCGCGGGCGTGAGCAACAAAGGCAGCCACCAGTAACGCGCGTTGGCGCGCAGAAAGGCGTCGTACCCGAAATCGATCAGGCGCGCGTACATGACCGCGATCAGCCCGGTCGCGACTGCGCCGATCCAGAACACGCCGTAATGCAGCCACAGCCGCTTGCCGCGCAAGATCGTGCGTCGGTCGATGAATGCAGGAATACGCATCGAAAAAAGGCCGTTTCAAATTTAAGGCACATTGTGACATAAATTCGCATCGTCCTTCCGATGCGGGTCGACTACGCGGCTATCGGCTCATGCTTCGCCTGCGCCGAACACCCAACTGAACGAACCATAATGAGCCTTGTGTTGCGCCGCGAGCCTGAGCAGACATCGCTCGCCTTTCGCCGTCAAGTGCACTTGCACTTGCCGGCGATCGGTCTTGTCGGTCTTGCGCGTGACGAGCCCCGTCGCCTCGCAGCGCGACACCAGCGCAGCGGTGCCATTGGGCGCGGCCTGCAGGCGCTCCGCAAGCTCGCCGACCGTGGCCCATTTCCGCTCGGGGAAACCGCGTACGTGCAAAAGCAGCTGATACTGGAGCGTGGTGATCCCGGCTGCGTTGGAAATCTCTTCGGATATGCGCAGGAACTTGCGCAATTCATAGCGGAAGTTCGACATCGCTTCCAGATCCAGCTTGTCGGGCAATTCGGCTTTCTGCGTGATGTTCGATGACATGAGTGGGTTCGTTGATTTGTCGTGGCGCAATCGTACTACCCGAACAATCGCGCCCAGAGCGCCCGGACGCGGCGCGCCCGGTCCTCGAAAATAAACGATCCGGCGAGCGCCAACAACCCCGACACCACACCCGTCGATAAATGTTCGAGGTAAGCGTAGCGATAGTGGCTCTCGTGCGAGTAGGCATCGCCCACGATGGTCAGCAAACCTACGATCAACGCATTGCCGTAGCGGTTTTCATAGAGCCTTGCCGCCGGCGTGAACGTCAGCAGCAACGCCAGAATCCCGGTAAAAAGCCCCGTTTTGAATGCGTTCATCCAGTGGCCCATGTTGGCGATGCTGCTCCAGCTTCCCGGCATGCAGGTCATGCACGCACTGGTCGGTTGCCAGAATCGCTGGATGAATACTCTGATGCGGCGCTTCCACATGCTCGACATGATCGATGCCCTCACCCGCAGTCTTCCGAATCTGCCAGATTCGCCTGGCCCGAACGCGCGCCATCGATGCGCTGAAGCGCGTACAGAAAGCCCATCGTCCTGCCCGCCTCGCTGAGCCGCTCCAGTTCTTCTGACAATGCCTCGTCCCGATTCCCTCTTCCACACGCGACGAGCGCGCGCGCACGCGCCACCACGAACGCGGAAAAGGGCGACGGTTCGCGGCGCGCGTAATCTTCGAGCGCCGTCGCGTGATGCGCGGCCGCGTCCCAGCGCGCGAAGTCGATGCATGCGTCTATCGCGTCACGTCGAAACAGAAAGTGATTGTGACTCACCGCTCCGGCGGCGAGCAACGCTTCGCCTTCCGCGAGCGCGCTTTCGAAGACGTCGACGTCATCGGTCACGCGCGCAAGGACGCCCAGATAGCTTGCGCCGAGATACGTCATACCGGTCTCGCGACTGATCGAGAGCGCCTCGTTGATATCGTCGAGCGCTTCACGCCGACGGCCCGCCACGCGATGCAACTCCGCGCGCAGCGCGAGCGCCTCGCCTTCGAAGCGCCGCGATTTCAGTTCGCGCGCGCACTGCAACGCCGGACCGACATGCTCCCAGGCACGCGCCCATTCGCCGAGATCGTGCAGACAGTGCCACGCGGCGTGATGCGCGACCGCGAGCGCCCGCAGATGCCCGACCTTTTCCGCCGCGTTGACGCTGGCGAGCGCGGCGTCGAGTCCGGCGTTCGCGTCGCCGATAAACCATGCGGTGATAGCGCGCATCGGCAGATTGGCGACTTCGATTCGCCCGAACCCGTGACATCGGCTAAGTTCGATGCAGCGGCTAAATGCGTCGTGTGCGCTGATCATGCGCCCGCGCATGTACTCGCCGTCGCCGAGCCCGCCGAGCGCGGCGGCCTCCCGTTCGGGATCCTGCACGTCGCGCGCGAGCGCAAGGCTGCGGCCGTGTTCGCGGATGCACCCTTCGATATCGCCGCGCGGAAAACACAGATTGCCGCGCAGAAAGTGAATGCGCGACGCTTCGCGCGGAAGATCCCGGGCGACGGCGGCCGCGCAGTCGAGATCGGCCCAGGCGCCGTCGAGATCGTCGATGACGCGCTTCACGGTCGCGCGCCCGATCCACGCACGGCAGCGCTGCGCGTCGTTCGCGGCGGCTTCGAGCGCGGTTTCGAAGGCATCGAGCGCGGAGGTCATGTCGCCCGTGTCGTGCAGGATATCGCCGCGAAGGCATTCGAGCGCGACTCGGTCGTCCTGTGTTTGTGCGACTTCGAGTCCTCGCTCGACCAGCCGCAGCGCGGATTCATGGCGATACGCCGACGCCTGCGCGCGCGCCGCGTCGCAATAGGCGCGCGCCGCCTCATCGTCCGCCGCGCGATCGAGATGTTCGGCCCGCAAGACCGGATCGCGCGCGCCGTACCACTGCGCCGCCTGACGATGCAGCTCGCGGCGAGCGCTTTTCAGCAGCCCGTCGTAGATGGCGTCGCGGATCAGTGCGTGATGAAAGATGAATCCGCTGCCCTGACGTCGCAACAGAAGGCTCGTCACGAGCGATTCCATCGCGGCGCCGGCGCCGGTTGCATCGACGAGATGGTCGACTGCGTCCTGCTCGAAGCGCTGGCCGAGCACCGAGGCCGCCTGCAGGACGCGCTTGTCCGCGGGATCGAGCCGGTCGAGCCGCGCCTGCACGAGACTGCGCACCGAACCGGGCACGCCGGTTCCCGCGCCTTCCTTCGCGTCGTTGAGCAACTGTTCGAGAAAGAGCGGATTTCCCGCCGCCCGCGCGATGCAGCGCCCGGCAAGATCCGCGTCCGCGCCGGGAAACGATTCGGCCATCGCCTGCGCTTCGCTCGGGCTGAGCGGAGCCAGATCGACGAGCGTGTACTGGGCGTCGTCCAGGGCATCGCTCAGCGTGCGCGCGGTCAGCAGCAGCATCGCCGGACAGAGCGCCACCGTCGCGGAGAGCGCTGCGAGCTGCCGCAGCGTCGATCCGTCCGACCAGTGAATATCCTCGACGGCCAGCAGCCGGGGCCGCCGGCGGCTCGCGCGCCGGACCAGCAGGGTCAGCACTTGCAAGCGGCCGCGCACCCGCATCGCGTTGTCCATCGCCTCGTAGACCGCGCGGTCCGCGAAGGTCATCGGCAAGTCGAGCAGATCGTCGAGAAAGAGCGTGTCGCCGGGGTCGATCAGGCCATCGGCGAGCGCGCGTTCGATGGCGCTCGAAGCGGCATCTTCATCGAAATCCAGCAGTCCGCGCGCGAGCGACTGGATCGCATCGCGTCCGGTCGTCGCGCCGAAATCGAGCACGAGACCGCCGTGGCAGGCGAATCCGGCATCGCGCGCGGCACGTTCGATTTCCTCGACGAGCCGTGTCTTGCCGATCCCGGCCTCGCCGCGCAGCACAACGGTGCGCCCGCCGCCGCTTTCGCGGCACGATTCGAGCATGGCGCACAACTGCCGCAGTTCGTCGCAGCGGCCGACGAACGCGCGCTCGCGGATCGAGCGCCGGAAACCGGTAACGCACCACGCCGGGACAGAAGCCGCAAAGCCCTTGACGGCAAGCTCGCCGCGCGCGACGCAATCGAGGCGATCCGCCAGCGCGCGTCGCACGGCTTCCGATATCAGGATTTCTCCCGATCCGGCCGCGCCGGTGAGACGCGACGCGAGATTGACCGTCTCGCCGGTTACTGTGTACGCGCGGTGCGCCGCGCTGCCGGTGCCGCTGGCGACGACCTCGCCGCCTGCAATGCCGATATGCACGAAGACCGGACGCGCGAGCGCGCGGGACAGGCCGGGCATCGCATCCCTGATCGCGAGCGCGGCGCGCACGGCGCGTTCGAGATCGTTTCCATGCGCGACCGGCGCGCCGAACACCGCCATGATCGCGTCGCCGACATGTTTGTCGATGTGTCCGCCGTGTTGATCGACGATGCGATCGACCTGCTCGAAGTACCGGTCGAGCACGGCGACGACGTCTTCGGGATCGGCTTCACGGCTCATCTCCGTGAAGCCGCACAGATCGGCGAAGAGCACGGCGACTTGCCGTCGCTCTCCTTTCGCTTCGCATGGTGTCGCGGCGGCATGGCGAAGCTCGGCCAGCGCATCGAGCAGCTTGCGGCGATGCCCGACCGAAGCGATGCCGAGTTCCTTCAGATCATCCGCGGTGAGACGGCGCAGCACGTCGGCATCGATGGCGTTCTCGCGGAACACCGGCTCGTACCGTTCCATCCCGAGGCTGCGCAGCCAGGCGGCGACGTCCACGATCTCTCCCGAGCGGAAAGTGTCTCTCAAAAGATAGCACGCGCGGTGGCGTTCTACGTCACAGACCGCGACCAATCTGTCCGATGAACGCGTCGATGACCGCCTCGTTTCTCGACAGGAAAACGAACTGACCGACGCGCGTCGAGACCAGCAGTCCGGCCCCGATCAGCGCGGCGACATGGGCCGAGACCGTCGATTGGGAAAGCCCGCTGCGCGCCTGAATCAGGTTCAGCGGCACGCCCTGTCCAAAAGCAACACGCTCGTGCGCGAACACCGCATCCGGCGTTTTCAACCACGCGAGAATCTCGCGGCGCAGCGGATTGGCGAGCGCCTTGTGTATCAGATTCGCATCCATGATCCTGTTCCGTGCGCGTCAGAACATGTCCGTTCCGGCTGCGCCGTTCATGGCCGCGAGCGGCGAAACGTGCTCCGACCGGGACGGAATGAACGGACCCGTGATCATGCTCGAATAGCTTTGTCCCGGACCGACCATCGGAAACACATCGGCGTTCTGATCGATCATCACTTCCAGAAAAGCGGGGCCGTCGAACTCCACGAAGGCTCGAAGCTTGTCCTCCAGTTCGCCTGGCGTTCGCACGCGGGCGGCGAAATCAAATCCATCGGCCCGCGCCGCCAGCACGAAATCCTTGCGATGCAGCGCCTTGTCGCTCACGAACAGCCGCCCGTCGTAAAAGAGGCGCTGCCACTGCCGGATCATCCCGTCGCCGCAATTGTTGAGCAGCAGCACCTTTACCGGAACGCCATACGTGCTGGCCGTTTCCAGTTCGCCGACGTTCATCCGGATGCTGCCGTCGCCATCGATATCGATCACGAGTGCGTCCGGCCGCGCGAACTGCGCGCCGATCGCCGCGGGCAAGCCGAATCCCATCGTTCCCATGCTGCCGGATGTGAGGAAGCTGCGCGGTTCGGCGAAGTCGAAGAACTGGGCCGCCCACATCTGATGCTGGCCTACGCCCGTGCTGATGATCGCGCGCCCGCCGGTGATTTCGCTGAGCTTCTCGATGACCCGTTGCGGCTGGATGGCGGCGCTATGCCGGTCGTAGTTCATGCCGTGCGTGCTTTTCAGCGCCGTCACCTCCGCGATCCAGTCCGAAGGAGCGCGCGCCGCCGGACCGAGGGTCATCATCGAACGAAGCGTGTCCTTCGCATCGCCCACGTGGGTCCAGTGCGCGCGCTTGACCTTGTCGATCTCCGCTTCGTCGATGTCGATGTGTGCGACATGCCTTGCCTTCGGTGCGAATGCTTCAGGACGGCCGCCGACTACGCGATCGTCGAAGCGCGCGCCCACCGCGATCAGGAAGTCGCAGTCCTCCACTGCGTAATTCGCGCACGCCGCGCCGTGCATGCCCAGCATGCCGAGCGCGAGTTCGTGTCGGGACGGCATGGCCCCGAGCCCCATCAGCGTCGTCACGACCGGAATCCGATAGCGTTCGGCGAACGCGCGCAACTCGGCGGCCGCGCCCGATGCAATCACGCCGCCGCCCGCGTACAGAAGCGGCCGCCTGCTGTGCGCAAGAAGATCGAAGAATTCGGCGCAGCCGCGTTCGTCGAGACGCGCGCCCTTCGCCACCTGGCGAAGACGATCGGCGTAGCCGCGAAACTGCAACGTGCCGTGTCCGCGATACGGCCCCCGCCAGTTCTGGATGTCCTTCGGCACGTCGACGACGACCGGCCCGCGCCGTCCCGTGCGCGCGATTTCGAACGCGGTACGCACCGTCTGTTCGAGCCGGCTCGGGTCGGTCACGAGAAAGACCTGCTTGGCACACGCCGACATGATGTTGAAGACGGGCGCCTCCTGAAACGCGTCGCTGCCGATTGCCGAGCGCGGCACCTGTCCGCAGATCAGCACGACGGGCACGGAGTCGCCGTTGCAATCCGCGATCGGCGTCACCGCGTTCGTCGCGCCCGGCCCCGACGTCACCATGAAAACGCCGACCTTGCCGCTGGCCCGCGCGTACCCGGCGGCCATGAAGCCCGCCGCCTGTTCGTTCGCCGGGACGACCAGCCTGATCTGCCGCTCGGGTCGATCCGCATGCGTTTCGTTGAAGCGGAACACGGCATCGTAGGTGGGCAGAATCGCGCCGCCGCTGTAGCCGAACAGGGTATCGACGCCTTGTTCGGCCAGCACGCGAAGGATGATGTCGGCGCCCGACATCGACTCGCCGGCAACGTGATTGAGATTGTGGTTCATGTTCGATCCTTGGCCCGTGCCTTACTTCGAAAATGCATGCGCGACGACTTCCGCCTGTCTCGCCGCGTGCACCGCGTGATATCCGGGCGCAGTCGATGCGGACGCGACGCGCCCCGCATACGACAAACTCGCGCGCGCGGGCAGAATCTCGCGCAGTTGCGGCTCGACAAAGCTCCACGCGCCCTGATTGCGCGCCTCTTCCTGACACCAGATCACGTGCTTCAGATTCGGATAGCGCGCGAACTCGGCGGCAAGTTGCCGCGACGGAAACGGGTACAACTGTTCGACGCGGATGATCGGCGTATCGTCGCCGCCATGTTTGCGCCGATAGTCGAGCAACTCGAAATAGACCTTGCCCGACGTCACGATCACGCGCTCCACGTTGGCGTCATTCGACGGATCGGTATGCTCGTCAGGCAGGATTTCACGGAACGCGCCGTGCGACAGTTCATCCAGCGCGCTGACGGCTTCCGGATGCCGCAGCAGGGACTTGGGCGTCATCACGATGAGCGGCCGACGGTCCGAAGCGAGCGCCTGCATGCGCAGCAGATGGAACAGTTGCGCGGGTGTGGTCGGTTGCGTGACGCGCATGTTGTCCTGCGCGCTCAGTTGCAGATAGCGCTCGAGCCGCGCCGATGCGTGCTCGGGCCCGGCCCCTTCCTGTCCGTGCGGCAGGAACAGCGTCAACGCGCTGCGCTGTCCCCACTTGGCGGCGCCCGCCGCAACGAACTGATCGATGACGACCTGCGCGCCATTCGCGAAGTCGCCGAACTGTGCTTCCCAGATCACGAGCGCATCGCGATTCACCGTCGAGTAACCGTATTCGAACGCAAGCACGGCCGCCTCGGAAAGAATCGAATTGGTCACCGTGAAGCGGCCCTGCGTTTCGCCGATGTGATCGAGCGGGATGAACACGCCGTCATCGCGCTTCGTACGCGTCTGGTCATGCAGCACCGCGTGACGATGATTGAACGTGCCGCGCGCACTGTCCTGTCCGCTCAGCCGCACATCGACGCCTCCATCGAGCAGCGAAGCGAAGGCGAGATGCTCGCCCATGCCCCAGTCGACCGGTTTCTTTCCGCTCGCCATGTCGCGACGCGCCGCGATCATCTTGCCGACCAACGGATGAAGCGCATAGCCATCGGGCACGCTCGCGACGCGTTGCGCCAGCGTACTCACACGCTCCTGCGACGGCGCGACATAACGCGGCGTGTCGCTCGCCTCCGATTCGGCAGAGCGCGTGTCCGTTTCATCGGCGCGGGCCTGATCGAGAATCTCGCGTCGCGCGTCGACCTGAGCGCTGGCCTGTTCCGATGTCAGCGCGCCCTGACTGATCAGCCTCCGCGCATAGAGCGCCCGCACGCCGGGATGCGCCGCGATCGCGCGATACATCAGCGGTTGGGTGATCGCGGGCGTGTCCTGTTCCTGATGCCCGTGCTTGCGGAAACAGACCAGATCGATGACGACGCTGCGCCCGAACTCCGTGCGATAGTCGAGCGCGAGGCGCACGGCCATGGCCACCGCTTCGGGATCGTCGCCGTTGACGTGCAGCACGGGCGCTTCGATCATCTTGACGATGTCCGTCGCATAGAACGATGAACGCGTGTCGCGCGGGTCCGAGGTCGTGAAGCCGATCTGATTGTTCACGACCACATGCACGGTCCCGCCCGTGCCATGCCCGCGCGTATAGGAAAGGCTCAAGGTTTCCATCACGACGCCTTGCCCGGACATCGCCGCATCGCCGTGAATCTCGACGGCGAGCACGCTGCCGGCATCGCCCGATGCGAGTGCGTCGGCCTTCGCGCGCGCCATGCCCTGCACGACCGGATTGACGATTTCCAGATGCGACGGATTGAACGCGAGCACGACTTCGACCGGTCCATCGGCGGTGTGCGCGACGGTGCTGTAGCCCTTGTGATACTTGACGTCGCCTTCCGGGAGCGTGTCGCCGTCCTTGCCGTCGAATTCATCGAAGAGCGCGTGCAAGGGCTTGCCCGCGACGTTCACCAGCACGTTCAGGCGGCCGCGGTGCGCCATGCCCATCGCCACGGAGCGCACCTTCTTCGACGCGCCGTAACGCACCAGTTCGTCGAGCAGCACGATGAGCGATTCGCCGCCTTCGAGCGAAAAGCGCTTCTGCCCGACAAAGCGTGTATGAAGATACTTTTCGAGCCCCTCGGCGGCCGTCAGTCGTTCGAGGAACCGGCGCCTTTCGGCGAGCGCAAACGACGGCGTCGCGCGCGTCGATTCGAGTCTCATCTGCCACCAGCGCCGCTCGTTCGCGTCCGTCAGATGCATGAATTCCGCACCCAGCGTGCCGGTGTAGGTCTGTTCGAGCGCGGCGACGATCTCGCGCAGCGTGGCGTCTTCGTCGAAGAAGTACGTGTCGGCTGTGCTGAAGCGAGTCGACAGGTCCGCCGCCGTCAAGCCGTAATAGGCAGGCGTGAGTTCAGCGAGCGGGCGCGGCGGCTCCCAATGCAGCGGGTCCAGGTCGGCGCGTCGCGTGCCGACGGTCCGGAACGCGGCGATCAGCGCCTGCACCGCCACCTGCTTTCTGGCGAGCGCGAGGCCGTTATCGGGCGATATCGGCAAGCCGTGCGGACGCTTCGCGAACTCGATGAAACTGGACACCACGGGCGCGTGCGGTTCGTCATCGCGATCGCTGCCGTCGATGGCGGGCGCTTCGCTCAAGGCATCGAAATAGCCGCGCCATTCATCCGTGACCGCTGCCGGATCGGTCAGATACAGCTCGTACTGCTCCTCGACATACGGCGCATTGGCGCCGAACAAAAATGAGCTCCTGCGTGTTTCGGTCAACATGATGCGTGTCCTTTGCGTGATGCGCGGCGTGTGCTTCGACCGCTCTGGTACGAAGTCTAGTCAGCCGCAGACGCGACGAAACACCCATCTGGCGCGATGTCGGGCCAGTCGATATCCGATTTGGGCCAGCGCCGAAATGGCGGCATCGCGCGCACGCGAAGCGCGCGTTTGTTACATCGCGGCAAAAGTCATTTACCGGTCACGGTGTCTGCCAGGCGCATGCCTTCGGATAGACTGGGTCATCGATGGCGGTTGACGGTTCCACTTGATGAAGGTCACAGCATGAAAGTCGCCCTTGTTCTGTTCGACGGCGTGCAGGCACTCGACGTTGCAGGCCCGCTCGATGTGTTCGCCGAAGCCAACACGCATCTGCCCGCGCATCAGCGCTACGAGGTCTCGCTCGTCGGACGCGAGGCGGGCGTCGTCGCCTGCTCGAACGGCATGCAGGTGCTCGTGCCGGTCGGCTATCTCGATTCCGATATCCAGTACGACTTGCTGCTCGTGGCCGGCGGACCGGAGTTGCCCGACTGGGACCCGCCGCGCGAATTCCTCGCGTGGCTGCGCAGGCAGGCGCGCGGCGCGGCGCGCTTCGGCTCGGTCTGCAATGGCGCGTTCGTGCTCGGACATGCGGGTCTGCTCGACGGCAAGCAAGTCACCACGCACTGGTCCGACGCGGGCCATCTCGCCGATGCGTTCCCGCAGGCGCGCGTGCAACCCGACCGCATCTTCATTCGCGATGGACGGCTGTTCACTTCGGCGGGCGTATCGGCGGGCATCGATCTGTGTCTGTCGCTCGTCGCCGAGGACTGGGGACATGAACACGCCGTGCGCGTCGCCAAGCGGCTCGTCGTCTACATTCAGCGTGAAGGCGGTCAATCGCAATACAGCCCATATATCGGTGCGGACAAGGAAGAAGCGCCGCTCATCGGCAAGGTGCATCGGTACGTGACGGATCACATCGCCGATGCGCTGTCGATCGAGCAACTGGCGAGCGCCGTTTCGGTGAGCCGCCGGACCTTCTCGCGCGTGTTCGCCAAGTATGCGAAGGTGACGCCATCGGCGTTCGTCGAGCAGGTTCGCGTCGACTCCGCGAGGAAGCTGCTCGAAGAAAGCGATGCGCCGCTCAAGACAGTCGCGTACAGGTGCGGCTTTCACAACGCCACGCATATGCGTACGACATTTTCCCGGCGGCTGAACGTCACGCCGAGGCAGTATCGCGAGCGGTTTCGCGGCACCGTGGACATCCAGCCTGCGGCTCGTGTGCATGTCGATGTCGCCGAGCACATCGAGCTGGAAGAACTGGCGGAAGCTGCGTAAGGACACTCATGATCGCAGCGGATTCATCGGGCACGCTCGCCGATATCCTCGCGCCGTCATTATCGGTCGTTTTCTGCGGCATCAATCCGGGCATACTCGCCGCCGCGACGGGACATCATTTCGCGGGCCGAGGCAATCGCTTCTGGCGGGTCGTGCATCTGGCTGGCTTTACGCCGGAACTGCTGCGTCCCGAAGATGATCGCGCATTGCTTCGATACGGATGCGGGCTCACGACCGCCGTCGCGCGCGCGACCGCGCGAGCGGATCATCTGTCGCGCGTCGAGATCGAAGCGGCGGCGTCGGCATTCGAGCGCAAGATCGAGCAGCACGCGCCGCGATACATCGCGTTCCTCGGGAAGATGGCCTTGTCCGCGATGACCGGCCAGCGCGAGATCGCGTGGGGACTGCAAGCGCAACCCTTCGGCGGGGCCACGGCGTGGGTGCTGCCAAATCCGAGCGGCCTGAACCGCGCGTTCAGTCTCGATGCGCTGGTGGACGCTTACCGCGAACTGAGGATGGTCGCCTGTCCTCGCTGCGCAGATGCGGGTTCGTGCGCAACGCCTCCGTGACGAATTCCAGAAATGCGCGAATCTTCCCGCTCGCGCCTCGTCGTTCGACGTGCAGCATGTTCACCGGAACCGGCTCGGGCTCGAACGCCTTCAGAATGGGGCGAAGCCTGCGTCCCAATACTTCGGGCATCGCCTGGTATGAAAGCAACTGTGTGATGCCAACGCCGTCGCTGGCCGCAGCGATGGCCGCCGGCGCGAGATCGACGATCATGCGCGGCTGAAGCCGCACGGGCAACCGCGCGCCGCGCTCCCTGAAGACCCATTCCAGCGGATTCGTCACGCCCGTGAAGGACACGCAGTCGTGATGCGTCAGTTCTCTCGGATGAACCGGCTCGCCGCGCGTCTGAAGATAGGCCGGGGCCGCATACGTCCGCCGGCGCACGAAACCCAGCGGCACCGCGAAGGTCGTCGAGTCGCCCAGATGACCGATACGAATGGCGATATCCACGCCTTCCTCCAGCAGCCGCGTGGTGCGATCGACGTACGCCGCATGGATGCTGACGTCCGGATAGCGCAGCGCAAAGGCATTGACGAGCGGCGCGACGAAGCGCTGGCCGAACAGCACCGGCGCCGATATGGTTAGGGTTCCTACCGGTTTGACGTGGTAAGCACCGATGTTCGCTTGGGCATCCGCGACGGCATCTAGAACGTGTCGGCAGGCATCGAGATAGGCCACGCCCGCATCCGTGGGCCGCACCGAACGCGTCGTGCGTGCGAGAAGTTGCGCGCCCGTACGCGCTTCGAGCGAATTGAGCGCCCTCGATACCGCGGCGGTCGACAAGCCAAGCTTCTCCGATGCACTCGTAAAGCTCCCGCTGTCGACGATCGCCACGAAGACTTCCATCTCTCGCAATCTGTCCATTCCGATTTCCCGCCACGACTCGTTTCGAATGGGAGTGTAAGCGGCATGTTCGCAATGTGCGTCGTCTTGGCCCGCATCGGAAACAGATTGGCCATTTCTGAAGCCATGTCCCGAACCGCGCATTCATTGGCCTGATTTGCATCTCGACCAAGCTTCGACAAACACGCACCGTCTACGACAATGAAGAGCCCCATTTGTGCAACCTCAACGAAGAGTCTGTCATGTTCTCTGCAATGCTCGAAGTCAATCCGATTCCCGACCAGTTCGATGCCTATCTCAACATGGCGAAGATGCTGCGGCCCGAACTCGAAGCGATCGACGGCTTCATCGACAACACCCGCTACGCAAGCCTGACCCGGGAGGGATGGCTTCTGTCGCTGTCGAGCTGGCGCGATGAAAAGTCGCTGGTGCGGTGGCGTACCACCACCAAACATCACAAGATTCAGCAGGCTGCGCGCGATCGCGTGTTCGCGGACTATCGGCTGCGCATCGGGCAGATCGTGACGGACACGCATGTACCCGAAGGTCACGCGCTGGTCGAGCAACGGCTCGATGTCACGGAAGCGGGCGCGGGCAAAGCGGTGACGCTGCTCGACGCGAGACGCGTGCCGGACTGGATCGCGCAGGCCGGGCCGCATGTCGTGGCGCGGTCGCTGGGCATCGATGAAGCAGCGCCCGGTCTCGTCGCGTGGGACGTGTTCCACGCGCTGCTGACGCCCGGCGACGTGATCGCCGTGGCGACGTGGCGCGATCAGGCGGCGGCCGAATCGTTCGAACGCGAAGCTTCGCGCCCGAGCGATGTGCGCCTGCGTCACATTCGCGTGATCCGTGAATACGGCATGTTCGATCGACGCGAAGCGCCGCAATTCTTTGAAGAAGCGCAACGCAAGGCGTGATTGTTTCGTCTCCATACGTGCGCGCCAGAAGAGAACGACCGGACGTGCTCGCCGCTTCATTCCAACGGCGAGCACTTATGCGCGCGCATGGACGCGACGCGCCTATACTCCATAGCATTCCAGAATAACCGCGCACTCGACGCTGGCAAGAAACACACGCGAAATGGCCCAATAGCCGGCCTGTCTCCGCTTCATCTCGCGCCACTCCCTTTCTAGAATTCCAATAAGCCGATTCCGGGTTGCGGCGCATCAATCATCGATCCCGGATGCGATGCCAGGTTGAACACGTTCAGACACCGAACTCTCATGACACACGTCACTTCCACAGCAAGCGGCCGGCAAGACGCGATAGTCGCGCCGGCACCCGCAGAGCTTCCCGTGAAGGAAGCCACGCTTTCACTCCGGCTTGCCATCGGCTTGATCGGGATGCTGCTCGCGTCCCTGCTCGCAATACTGAACGAGCAAGTCACCGCGTTCGCGATGGCCGACATTCAGGGCGCACTTTCGATCGGACATGACGACGGCACCTGGCTGACCACCCTGTTCGAAGCGGCCAACGTCGCGACGATGGTCTTCGCGCCGTGGTTCGGCATCACCTTCACGCTCAAGCGGTTCACGATCGGCGCGGTCGTGGCCACGATGCTGTTCGGCTTCCTGTGCCCGTTCGCGCCGAACCTTCCGTCGCTCTATACGTTGCGCGTGTTGCAGGGCATCGCGGGCGGCTGCCTGCCGCCGATGCTGATCATCGTCGCGCTGCGCTATCTTCCGCCCCGAATCAAGCTGTACGGGCTCGCCGGCTATGCGCTGACCGCGACTTTCGGACCGGCGCTCGGCACGCCGCTCGCCGCGCTCTGGACCGAGTACTTCAGCTGGAAGATGGCGTTCTGGCAGATCGTTCCGCTCGGCATCGCGACCTGCGTGGCGATCCAGCAAGGCCTGCCCGACGATCCGCTCAAGCTCGAACGTCTGCGTTCGTTCAACTGGTCCGGATTCCTGACCGGATGCCCGGCCATCGCGATGCTCGTGATCGGCTTTCTGCAAGGCGATCGCCTCGACTGGCTGAACTCGGATCTCATCCGCGTGATGTTCATCGGCGGATCCGCGCTGCTGGTGGCGTTTCTCATCAACGAATGGTTTCATCCGCTGCCGTTCTTCAAGCTCCAGTTGCTGCAGCGACGAAACTTTTCGCACGGACTCACGACGCTCGCGGGCGCCGTGATTCTCCTGGTCGGCGTTGCCGCGATACCTGGCCAGCATCTCGCGCGGCTTCACGCGTATCGCGCGTTGCAGACGACGCCGCTGTCGCTGCTCGTCGCGCTGCCGCTGTTGATCACGCTTCCGCTGACCGCCGCCGTGCTGAATCTGAAGCGTGTCGATTCCCGCTGGGTGATGGCGCTCGGGCTGTGTCTGATGATCGCGACCTGCGTGATGGGCAGCTTCATGACATCCGAATGGATCCGTGACAACTTCTACCTGTTGCAGTCCTTGCAGATCGCCGCGCAACCGATGGTGATCGTCGCGATCCTGATGGGCGTCACGACGGGTCTGCCACCCACGGAAGGCCCGTTCGCCTCGGCGATGTTCAACTCGCTCAAGACCTTTTCCGCCGCGATGGCGACGGGTCTCATCGAAGGTCTCGGCACGGCGCGCGAGCGCTTTCATTCGAACGTGCTCGTCGATCAGCTCGGCAATCGCGCGCTCATCACCGATCAGAGCATCGACGCGACGCACGGCGTCGGCGAGCTCGCGCACCGGGTGCATGAGCAGGCGCTCGTGCTGATGTCGGCGGATCTCTATCGCGTGATGGCTTGCGTCGCCGTCGCGCTGCTGTTTCTCGTTCCGTTGTTGCCCGTGCGTATCTATCCGCCGTGGACTTCTTCTCCGCCGTCTTCTCATTAAGGGACGCTTGCCATGTCATCCTTCATCCGCTCCCACTCCAGACTCATTCGCATCGCCGCGCCGGTGCTCGCGCTCGCCGTCATCGCCTGGGTATGCGTCAGACTGCTGTCCGGTTCGTCCACCGAATCCACCAACGACGCCTACGTCCACGCTGATTTCACGCTCGTGGCACCGCGCATTGCAGGCCAGATTTCGGAAGTGCCGGTCGAAGACAATCAGTCGGTCAAGGCGGGGCAACTGCTCGTGCGTATCGATGACCGCGACTATCGCGCCGCGCTGATGAGCGCGCAGGCCGACGTCGACGCGGCGCGCGCGGCTGTCGCGAACTTCGCTGCCGAAATCGCGCGGCACCCCTCGCTGGTCGAGCAGGCGCGCGCGACCCTGCGTTCCGATCAAGCGGCGATCGGCTTCGCGCGTGCGAACGCGTCGCGCTATCAGAATCTCTCGGAGACGGGCGCGGGCACGGCGCAGGAACAGCAGCGCGCATCGAGCACGCTGGCGCAACAGATTGCGCAGCAGGAGCACGACCGCGCCGCATTGACGACGACCGAACAGAACCTCGATGTGCTGCGCACCCAACGCGACAAGGCCGCGGGCGCGCGAGCGCGCGCCGAGGCGGCGCTGGAGCAGGCGAAACTGAATCTGTCGTACACCGAGATTCGCGCGCCCGTCGATGGCAAGGTGGGCCGGCGCTCTGCGCGCGTCGGCGCGTTCGTGACGCCGGGCGCGCCGGTGCTGGCCATCGTGCCGCTGTCGGATGCGTATGTCGTCGCCAATTTTCAGGAAAACCAGATCACGCGGATGCGGCCCGGCGAGCGCGTGCACATCAAGGTCGACAGCTTTCCGGGCGTCGTCATCAACGGCCATGTCGATAGCCTCGCGCCTGCGACCGGCGTGAGCTTCGCACCCATCGCGCCCGACAACGCGACCGGCAACTTCACGAAGATCGTGCAGCGCGTGCCGGTCAAGATCACGATCGATCGCGGACAGGAAGCGGCATCGGCGCTGAGCGTGGGGCTTTCGGTCGAAGCGGAAGTGGCCGTGGGCCGGCGCGGCGAAACACTCGCGAAAGGAGGCGACACAGAATGAAATCGACCGATACTTCTCTTCGTGCAATCGCTCTCGCCGTTCTCGCGAGCCTCGCGATGGCGGGATGCACGGTCGGGCCTGATTTTCAGCCTCCGAAGTCCGCCACGCCGGAGGTCTTCGAAAGAACCCAGACGGCGCAGGCATCGAGCAAGGCGGTGCAGGCGGACTTCAACTCGGACTGGTGGACACTGTTCGACGATCCCGTGCTGAACGCGCTCGAAAAGCGTCTCGCCGACGCCAATCTCGACGTGGCCGCGGCCTCCGCCCGGCTGCGTCAAAGCCGCGCCGAACAGCGCGTGGCCGGCGCGGCCCAGCTTCCCACGCTCGATGGCGCGGCGTCGTACTATCGCGAACGCGGCAGCGAGAACGGTGTGCTGTCGCTGCTGGGCGTCACGCCGTCGCAGAGTCAGCCGCAATCGGCGTCCGGCGACGCGCCGCTCGGTGTGTCGGGCATGCCCGGCTCCAAGGGCTCGCCGGCCTACAACCTGTATCAGGCCGGCTTCGATGCGTCCTGGGAAATCGATATCTGGGGCCGCGTGCGGCGCGGCGTCGAAGCGGCGGGCGCGCTGACCGACGCGTCCTATGAAGACCGCAACGCGATCCTGCTTTCGGCCCGCGCGGAGCTCGCGCGCAATTACGTTGAATTGCGCGATACGCAGTCGCTGCTGGAGATCACGAGACAGAATCTCGATATCGCGCGCGATGCCGTGAGGCTCACGAAAATTCGGGTGCGCGAAGGCGTCACGACGGACCTGGACGTCGCCAACGCTTCGGCGCAGATGGAAACCATCGAAAGCCTGATTCCGACGCTCGAATCGCATCGCGATACCACCATCAATGCGATCGGCGTGTTGCTCGGCGAACAGCCGGGCGCGCTGCGCAAGATGCTCAGCGAAACGCGTGAAGTGCCGAAGTTGCCCGATCAGGTGCCGATCGGCTTTCCGTCGGAACTCGCGCAGCGTCGGCCCGACATCAAGAAAGCCGAGGCGACGTTGCACGCGGCGACGGCATCGATCGGCATGGCGAAGGCCGATTTCTATCCGCGTATTTCGTTGAACGGTAGCGCGGGGTTCCAGAGCTTGCAGCTTTCCAGTCTGGCCGATTGGGCGTCGGGGCAGTTTGTCGTCGGGCCGTCGATCACGTTTCCGATTTTCGAGGGCGGGCGTCTCAAGGGAACGTTGCAGTTGCGCGAGGCGCAGCAGCAGGAAGCGGCGATTCTGTATAAGCGCACTGTGCTGGATGCCTGGCGCGAAGTCGATGACGCGCTGCTCGTCTACGACGCCGAACAGCGACGGCGCGAGCGGCTCGCCTCGGCGGTGAGCCTCAATCAGCGCGCGCTCGCCGTCGCGCAACAGCGATACAAGGCCGGCGCCCTCGATTATCTCGATGTGCTCAACGTGCAGAAGCAGTTGCTGGAGGCGCAGAGCAATCTCGAACAGAGCAAGGCCAAGGCCGCGGAGAATCTCATCACGTTGTGCAAGTCGCTTGGGGGTGGGTGGGAGACGACTTATGATGGCAGGTACGCGGGGCGTTGAACCGCGGATGGCAAAAGGCCGGAGCACGTGGGCTCCGGCCTTAATGAGATGGTCAGCCTGACCGAAATGGCCCGATCGGCTTACGCTAATCGGGCCATTTCCTTTTCTGGGAGGCCATCATGGCGAACGCTACGCTTATCGGCATCGACCTGGGCAAGCACTGTTTCTTCGTACATGCGCAGGACGCACGCGGCGCGCAGGTTTGGCGCAAGAAGATGACCCGCAAGCAGCTCTATGCGTATTTGGCCACCTGTCCCGTGGCCGTGTTGGCGATGGAAGCTTGTGCTGGCGCGCATTGGTTGGCGCGTAAATGTCAGTTGTATGGGCATCGGGTCCGCTTGATTGCGCCGCAGTTCGTCAGGCCGTTCGTAAAAGGCAATAAGACCGACTTCGCCGACGCCGAAGCAATCTGCGAAGCCGCCTCTCGCCCCGCCATGCGTTTGGTCACAGTCAAGACAGCCGAACAGCAGACGCTGCTCGCGCTACATCGGGTGCGCGAATCGCTTGTCGGCGAACGCACGGCAACCAGCAATCAGATTCACGCTTTCCTGCTCGAATTCGGTATCGACTTGCCAATTGGTGCGCTGGCCATTACGCGCCTGCCGGTGCTTCTTGATGATCCCAGACACGCATTGCCGCCCACGATGGTGGCCTTGTTGCTGCGTTTGCATCAGCGCTACGCGCAGTTGAGTCGGGAAATCGTCGAGCTTGAGACACAAATCAAGCAGCAGACGTTGGAAGATGAAGCCGGCCAGCGCCTGCTCACGATTCCGGGAATCGGCCCGATCACCGCCAGCAGCTTGCTGGCAATGGCTGGCGACGCGCGCGCGTCCAAATGTGGCCGTGACTTCGCCGCATCCCTCGGTCTGGTTCCTCGCCAGCATTCGACCGGAGGCCGAGCGACTCTTCTAGGGATATCCAAGCGCGGCAACAAGCAGTTGCGCAGCCTGCTGGTGCAAGGAGCGCGTGCGGTGATGCGTTACGCCGAGCGGAGAACAGATGCGCTCGGGCGCTGGCTACAAGCTCTGCTGCGACGCCGTCACAGCAACGTGGTTGCCTGCGCACTGGCCAACAAAATGGCCAGAATCGTTTGGGCGATTCTGGCCAAGGGTGGCGAGTACCGGGCGCAACCGGCTATCGCTTGAACAACTTTCCTGCCTGCTTTTGCGACCACTGACCTGTGATGAAGATAAACGGCTCACTGCCCAGTTGAAAACCTGACATGAAATCCAGTCTTGCAGACTGAGGCTTTTTTGAGGACAACTGGGCGCGGCTTCTCATCGAGGGCCGGGCGCTCTGATCCGCGCCCATTTCGAGCCCGGATACATTTGCGCAAGCCCTTTTATCGTAGGTCACAGTTGAGGTTGCAAAGACCAGGCTGACCATACATTTTCATTGGGACGCCTCTTAGCTACCCCTCGACTATCCGCACGTCGTACTCTTCATCGACGAACGCGACGATGAATTCTTCAGGCATCAGCCACGAATCGACGCTGACCGTCTTCGTATCGATGTCGACGTGCACTTTCGCATCTGCGTCGACGGTACGCATCGCGTGTTCGAGCGTTGCGATATCGCCGGAATGGATGTGCTGCTTGACCGAGAATTTCATTTGCATGGCTCCAGTAGTGAACTAACGATTTCAATCTAGGCGCATTCATCGAAGATTTGCACACCCGTCGCTGACCAACAGTCTTGCGTCGCGCGTACAAATTCAGGATCACTTTCTAATGCCCACCCGCACCCGCCGCGCCGGCACCCGCGCCCTTTCCAGGTTTCGTCAACCAGATCAGCGGCACGATCGCGATGAAGATCACCGCCGACAACCAGAAGATGTCGTTGAGGCCGAGCATCGCGGCTTGCGTCGTCAGCGAACGCTCGAAGAACGCCAGCGCCTGCGACGGACTGCCGCCGAGCGCGCTCTGCATCGAATCGATCGCGCCGACGAACGCGGGGTTATGCACGCTCGCCTGCTCGGCGAGCTGCGCGTGATGCAGGATGGTCCGGTCATTCCAGCCCGTCGTCGCGAGCGAGGTGCCTACCGCGCCCGCGAACACGCGCACGAAGTTCGAGAGCCCCGCCGCTGCGGGAATCTTCGCGGGCGGCAGGCCGGACAGAATGATCGCCGTGAGCGGCACGAAGAACAGCGCGGTCGGAATGCCTTGCAGCAGCGTCGGCACGACGAGCGTGTACGTATCCACACCGGTCGTGTAGTGAGAGCGCATGAAGAACACGGCCGCAAAGCCGAAGAACGCGAGCGTGGCGAGCACGCGGGCGTCGGAGCGCGGCATCAGCTTGCCCATCACGGGCGCGAGGATCACGGCGAAAATGCCGAGCGGCGCGGTGGCGAGACCGGCATCGACGGAACGGTAGCCGAGATAGCCCTGCATCCATTGAGGCAGCAGCACGAGGTTCGAAAAGAACACCGCATAGGCGACGGAAATCGCCACCGTCCCGCCCAGAAAATTGCGCCCCGCGAAGAGTTTGATGTCGATGACCGGGTTCTTCTCCGTCAGCTCCCAGATCAGAAAGAACGCGAAGCTGATGAGCGCGAAAACGCCCAGCGCGACGATCACGGGCGAGTCGAACCAGTCGAGATCCTTGCCCTTGTCGAGCATGATCTGCAATGACGCTACCCAGGCGATCAGCGAGAGCAGCCCGATCTTGTCGATCGGCACGCGTTTCACCGGCGTTTCGCGTTCGCGATAGATCGCCCACGTCACGCCCGCCGCGAACAGCCCGACCGGAATGTTGATGTAGAAGATCCACGACCACGAATAACTGTCGGTGATCCAGCCGCCGAGCGCGGGTCCGGCGATGGGGCCGACAGTCGCGGTCATCGCCCAGAGAGCGAGCGCGGTCGAGCTTTTCTCTTTCGGATACGAACCGAGCAGGATGGCCTGCGACAGCGGAATCAGCGGACCGGCCACCGCGCCCTGCAGAATCCGCGCGGCCAGCAGCGTCGGCAGATTCGGCGCGATGCCGCACAGCCACGACGACACGACGAACAACAATATCGCCCACACGAACAGCTTGATTTGCCCGACGCGCTGCGTGAGCCACCCGGTCAGCGGAATCGAGATCGCGTTGGCGGCGGCGAAGAGCGTGATGACCCACGTGCCTTCATCGACGGAAACGCCGAGATTGCCCGCGATGGTCGGAATCGCCACATTGGCAATCGATGAATCGAGCACGTTCATGAAGGTCGCGAGCGCGACGGCGAGCGTCGCCAGAACCAGTTTGCCGCCTTGCAGCGGCGCGGGTTGAGTCGTCGGGTTCATTGCATCACCTGAAGTGTCTATGACTGACTTGTCAGCTATTTGATCGAAAAAATTGGCGTGTCAGCGGGCCGCGTGTGAACTCTGCGGCATCGCGTTCTCCGCGATGATCCGTTCAATCTCCGCGTTCGCCTCTTCGCCGTAGCGGCTGAAGACATCGGTTCGATATGACGTGGTCGATGCCGCGCCCAGTTGCGTGCCGGATTCATCGCGCGTTGCCACTTCCACCGCCATCGAAAGGCCGATACGCAATGGATGCGCGTCCAGTTCGCGCTGATCGAGCCGGATACGCACCGGCAGGCGTTGCACGACCTTGATCCAGTTGCCTGTCGCGTTCTGCGCGGGCAGCACCGCGAAGGCCGCGCCCGTGCCCGCCGAGAAGCCTTCGACGTGACCGTGATACTTCACCTTCGAGCCGTACGCGTCGGCGCTCAGCGTGACCGGCTGCCCGATCCGCATGTGCGCGAGTTGCACTTCCTTGAAGTTGGCATCGACCCAGACGCCGTCGAGCGGCACGATCGCCATGAGCGGCTTGCCGGGCGCGACGCGCTCGCCGACCTGCACGGAGCGGCGCGCGACATAGCCGGTCACCGGCGCGGGCAGCGTGTTGCGCGCGTGATCGAGCCACGCATCGCGCACCTTGGTCGCGGCGGCCTGCACGTTCGGATGCCGTTCGATCGACGTGCGGTCCGTGAGTGCGTGATTCGCTTCGGATTGCTGACGCACCGCGTCGAGTGCGGCCTGCGCGGCGCTCACGGCATCGCGCGCGTGAGCAATGTCTTCGCCGGACACCGCGCCCGATTCGGCGATCGTCAGGCGGCGTTTCAGGTCGGATTGCGCGCGCGTCAGATCGGATTGACGTTGCGCGACGGTGGCCGCGTAGTAGGCATTGTTGACGTACAGGCTGCTCACTTGCCGGACCGTCTGCGCGAGATTCGCTTCGGCGTTGGCGAGCGCGACTTGCGCGTCGGCGGCATCGAGTGTGACGAGCGGCGCGCCCTGATGCACGATCTGCGTGTCGTCGGCGTTCACGGCGATCACGGTGCCGCTCACTTCCGGCGTCAGTTGCACGAGATTGCCGCTGACGTAGGCATCGTCGGTCGATTCGAAATAGCGGCCCGTCGTGTAGTAGTAGCCGCCCCAGCCCGCGCCCGCCGCCACGATCGCCGCCGCGAGCAGTGAGAGCAGCAGCCTGCGCGTCTTGCGCGGTTTGAGATCGGCGGCGGGCTGGGGTTGATCGGTGATGCTGCGTTCGGTGGTGAGGGTGTCGCTCATGTTGGTGCTCCGGTTCAATAAGGTCGATCAGCGTGCGGCCAGCGCGTCGGCGGATGTGTCGACATAGCCGCCGCCCAGCGCGGCCGCGAGCGCGATTTGCTGATCGCGCCGGTCCATCTTCAGATTCGCGACGGCGCGTTCGGCCGCGAGTGCGTTGGTCTCGGCGTTCAGCACGGTGAGCTGATTCGCGAGACCCGCGCGGTATTGCGTGAGCGCAAGCTGTTGCGCGCTGTGGGCGGCGTCCTGCGCGACGTTCGCATCGACGAGTTGCGCGTCGGTCGAACGGATCTGCGAAAGTTGCGTGGCGACGTCGCTGAGTGCAGTGACGAGCGTCTGGTTGTAGGTCGCGACGGCGTAATCGAAATCGGCATAGCGGCCTTTCAACTGGGCGCGCAACGCACCGCCGTCGAAGATCGGCAGATGGATCGCCGGGCCCGCCGACATCGTGCGGCTCGCCGCCGTCAGGAGCCGCCCGAAGCCGAACGCGTCCAGCCCGAGCGACGCGCTCAGGTTGATGTCGGGATAGAACTCCGCCTTCGCTTCCTTGATGTCGTGCGTCATCGCGTCGACGCGCCAGCGCGCCGCGACGATGTCCGGGCGGCGGCTCACGAGATCGGCCGGAAGATTGGCGGGCAGGCGCACCTCATCGCCGATGCCGAGTTGCGGACGCGCAATCGACAGACCGCGATCCGGGCCCTTGCCGAGCAGCGCCGCAAGCTGATAGCGGGTCGCGACGATACGGCCGTCCAGCGCGCCGAGCGTCGCGCGGCTTGACGCAAGATCGGCCTCGGCGGTCTTGCGTTCGACTTCGGTGTCGAGCCCGCTGCCGATCCGGCCCGCCGTGATGCGCAGGATCCGTTCGCGTTCGCCGACCTCGTTCTGCGCGATATCGCGCAGCGCATAAAGACGCGCGAGCTGGTTGTACGTCCGCGCGATGGACGCATCGAGCGCAAGCCGCACGGCTTGTGCATCTGCCGTGCTCGCCTGTACCTGCGAAACGGCGGCGTCGAGCGCCGCGCGGTTCTTGCCCCACAGGTCGAGTTCATACGAAGCCGAGAGCAGTCCCTTGTTCTCGGATTGCCACGATCCGGCGTACGGCGGCGGCACGAGCGCATTCTCGGAAAAGCGTTGACGCGTGTACGAATATGACGCGCCGACCTGCGGCATCGTGTTCGCCCGCGCGGTTTCGCTATACGCCGACGCCGCCGCGATGCGAGCGCGCGCCTGCTCGAGCGTCGGGCTGCCGGTAAGTGCTTCGTCGAGCAGCGCGCGCAGTTGCGCGTCGCCGAACTGGCCGGCCCAATCGGGCGCGGGCCAGCGGCCTTCGTCGGCGGGGAGGCTCTGCTGCGTGGCGAACGCCTGCGGCTGGGCCATTTCCTTGTCGCTATGGATGCCGGCGTAATTCGCGCACGCGGAGAGCACCGCGGCGAACATCAGCGTGACGCCGGTTTTCGCGGCCCGCGAGATCAACGGATGACGACTTGGTTGCTGTTTCATTTTCTGACCTGTCAGATAAATGGACGAAAAAAACGCGTGGGCAATATGCGTCACGCGCTCAGTCTTCGAGGAATTTGTCGAGCAGGCGGCGCAGTTCCTGAAACTCGCTCTTGGTGAACTTCCTGAGACGCCTGTTCAGCACCACCGGGACGATATGCGGCAACTCGTCGGCAACCTTTTCGCCTTCGCGCGTCAGCGTGAGATTGACGACGCGGCGGTCTTCGAGACTGCGCGTGCGTTGCAGCAAGCCCCTGGTTTCGAGCTTGTCGAGCATGCGCGTCATGAGGCCGGTATCGATGCCGAGCAGTTTCGACAATTCGAACGGCGTTTGCGTCACGCCGCCGCGCATGGACATGAGAATGCCCGTCTGCTGGGTGGTGATGCCGAGGTCCTTCAAGGCTGCGTCAAGCTCGCCGACGAGGAGGTTGCGCGCCTTGTTGACGGCGAAGCCGACGCTCTTGGTCAGGGAAAAGCTTTCGGGGGTGTAGTGATCCATGTTGGTTCTCCGGTGCTGCGAACTTCCATGGAACGTAAATTTACTGCAAAGTCAGAATTTGTCAATGTCTATTTTTTGGTGCCAGACGATCACCCCCGCGCAGCACTTTCCGCCACGCAACTGAACGAAACGGTGGCGGTCTGCTCTTCGAGTGAACGAATGCCGCTAGTCGCCTCCGAGCGAACCACCACGCGCTGCGAGCGCTGCTTGCAGTAATCGGTGGCTGCGTCCATTGCGGCATTGCGCGCGGTCACCCACGACATGCGCGTGCCGGTCGCCTTGCCGGTAACCGTGTACGTGTCGGGCTTCGCGCCGGCCGTGACGCCGTTGGTCGTACCGCATGCGGCGAGCAGACAGGTAAGTGCGATCGTCCCGAACGCGCGTGGCGTCGAGAGCATTGATCTGAGGGAAGAAAACATATTCGCGGACCGTGAATTTGAGATACGGCCCGAATGGTACAAGCGCCCGCGAATTTCTTCACGGATCAGAAGAAAGACGGCAGTTTGTCGTTCCCGCTCAAGCCTGCGCGATGCGCTCCAGCAAGTGCTGCAAGCGGGAATGCTGACAGGGCGCGAGTCCCGGCGTCGCAAGCGCCTGCACGACGCGTCCGCGCCAGTATGTCTTGGAGAAGAGCGAATTCGCACCTTCGAGGCTGAGTACCTGCTCGAGGTGTTCGATCGCCGAGTCGAGATGACCGACGCTATAGGGATGTGTGCCTGCGCCGAGGTTGTTCATGGCACGGTCCGTCGAAAAAGCGAAGGTTACGGATGAAGATTGAATCGACGCGCGAGAACGTGATGTCTCGCGCGTGAATATCGTCGCGCGGGCGCGTGACGAACGTGCGACGCGCGAACGACGTTTTTATCGATGCGAACGCCAGACGGCGCACGCAGCATCAGCTCATGTGCTGGCCGCCGTTGATCGCGATGTTCGAACCGGTGACGAAACCCGCATCGTCCGAGCACAGGAACGCGACGAGCGCCGCGACTTCCTCGGGCTTGCCGAGACGTCCCGCCGGAATCTGCGGAAGAATCTTCGTATCGAGAATCTCCTGCGGAATCGCGGTCACCATCTTGGTCGCGAGATAGCCCGGCGAGATCGTGTTCACGGTCACGCCCTTCTTCGCAACTTCGAGCGCGAGCGACTTCGTGAAGCCGTGCATGCCCGCCTTCGCCGCCGAATAGTTCGTCTGACCGATCTGCCCTTTCGATCCATTCACCGACGAAATGTTGATGATGCGACCCCAGCCGCGCGACACCATCTCTTCGCAAACCGGCTTGGTCATGTTGAAGACCGAATCGAGATTGGTGCGCAGCACCGCGTCCCAGTTCACCTTGGTCATCTTCTTGAAGGTCGTGTCCTGCGTGATGCCGGCGTTGTTCACGAGGATATCGATCGGGCCGACTTCGGCCTGGATCTTCGCGACGCAGTGCTGGGCAGAATCGTAATCGGCGACGTCGACCGGGTACGCGCGGAAGTTGCGGCCCTGGCGATCCATGCTCGCGAGCCATTCGCCGGCCTTCGCGTTGCCCGGCGAATGCGTCACGACGACCGCGTAGCCTGCGTCGTGCAGCTTGATGGCGACTGCCTCGCCGAGTCCGCCCATGCCGCCGGTCACCAGTGCGATTCGCTTAGTCATGCTGATACTCCTCAATTCTCTCAGGTTAATGATGCTCGGAATGCCACCGGCGCTGCGCTGTCGGCTCGACGCTTATAGTGATTTGATATCGCGTCGGGCCCGCGTTGGTGCGCGCCGGTGTATTGCTTTCGTTACGGACGTTCCACCGCCAGCGCGACACCCATGCCGCCGCCGATGCACAGCGACGCCAGACCCTTCTTCGCGTCGCGCTTCTGCATTTCGTGCAGCAGCGTGACGAGAATCCGGCAACCCGATGCGCCGATCGGGTGACCGATCGCAATCGCGCCGCCGTTCACGTTGATCTTCGACTGATCCCAGCCCATCTGCTTGTGTACCGCGAGCGCCTGCGCCGCGAACGCCTCGTTGATTTCCATTAGATCGAGATCGTTCACCGACCAGCCCGCGCGCTCCAGACAGCGCTTCGATGCCGGCACCGGACCCATGCCCATGATCTTCGGATCGACGCCCGCGTTCGCGTACGCCTTGATGCGCGCGAGCGGCGTGAGACCCAGCGCCTCAGCCTTCTTCGCCGACATCACGACCACCGCCGCCGCGCCATCGTTGAGGCCCGATGCGTTCGCCGCCGTCACCGTGCCTTCCTTCGAAAATGCCGGCTTCAGCCCCGCGAGCGCTTCGGCAGTCACGCCGTGACGCACGAACTCGTCGGTGTTGAACTGCAGCGGCTCGCCCTTGCGTTGCGGAATCGAGACCGGCACGATTTCGTCGTTGAAGCGGCCCGACTTCTGTGCGGCCTCGGCCTTGTTCTGCGACAGCGCCGCGAACGCGTCCTGCTGCTCGCGCGTGATGCCGAATTCCTTCGCGACGTTTTCCGCCGTCGTGCCCATGTGGTAGTTGTTATAAACGTCCCACAGGCCATCGACGATCATTGTGTCGATCAGCTTCGCGTCGCCCATGCGGAAACCGTCGCGCGAGCCCGGCAGCACGTGCGGCGCGGCGCTCATGTTTTCCTGACCGCCGGCGACCACGATTTCCGCATCGCCCGCGATGATCGCGTTCGCCGCGAGCATCACCGCCTTGAGGCCCGAGCCGCAGACCTTGTTGATCGTCATGCCGGGGACCATGTCGGGCAAGCCGGCCTTGATCAGCGACTGGCGCGCCGGGTTCTGGCCCGAGCCCGCTGCGAGCACCTGACCCAGAATCACTTCGCTCACCTGGTCCGGCTTCACGCCGGCGCGCTCCAGCACGGCCCTGATCACCGTTGCGCCCAGTTCCGGCGCCGCGATCTTCGCGAGCGAACCGCCGAACTTGCCTACCGCCGTACGCGCGGCCGATACGATCACTACGTCAGTCATTTTCTATCCTCGTCAAACAGCGAAAGCGTGAACGGAATCTTCGTTCGCGATGCAATGCTCGCGACGCGAAAACGCATCCATTACGAATGGACTGGGTGAGTTCGACTCGAACTCGGGCGGATTGATGCGCAGCGCCGCGTGCGGAGCGATGTCCGACCGACCGATGCATGAGCGAGCGACTTCAAAAGGCGTCGCGCCGACTGCGGATGACCTCGCCCGTGAGACGAAGTTCGTTCCGCAGAAAAAATCCCGAACGGGACGCGGCAAACGTGCGGCCAATTGCGTGGTCCATTTATATGGGCCTTGGATAAATCTCTCAGGTTAAGCACCGGCCTTCTCTTTCGCCTTGCTGCCGTGAATCGCGAATGCGCAATTCCGCTGCGCGAAGATTCGCGCCGGCGGGCAGCAGAGCATATTGGAAGTTATTCGGTCGTGCGCGCTTGTGCGTCGCACCAAATTAGTAACAATTCTAAACGCAAAACATGCGTAAAAAATTTCATATTAGTAGGTATAAACCCTAGATCGCGTAAAAAGTCCCGCTTCGTTCGTGCTGAATATTGCAGCAATGCTCGAACGTGCGTTCATTAATCATCCTATATGATGACGAAAATTGCGCAAGTTGTATGATCACTTCGCCAATCGCGGGTAAATACGTAATACAAACGTAGCCAAGTTGTTGTCGTGGGCTTTCTGTCGTGGACGCCGAGCGGGATATCGCCCCGTTCTTTATATGCGAATTAACTACTGCGTATAACCAATCCGTCTTTACGCAAAAGAATTTTGGACCGTCTTAACGCTGATATATGACGGCGTGATGAAGCCATATGCAGTTAATCGCTTGCGCAATGCCGCGACATAATGTCATCCGTCAACGAAAATCCGCTCGACGCGTCGCTGAATTTTCAAAGCGCTAAAACGATCCTTTTGCCTTTTGCGCGCGAACAGCACGCCATCATCCGGTTGTTCGACTGGCGCTCGCTTTTGGTCAGCACCACATCGCGGTGATCGATATCCCCGGCGAGCACGCGCACTTCACATGATCCGCACAGTCCTTCCTCGCAGTCGCTCTGCACGTCGACGTTCGCGCGTCTGAGCGTCGCGAGGAGCGTCTGATCGGCCGGGACGGTCAGCACGAGGCCGGAATCCTTCAACTCGACTTCGAACGCCTGCTCGTTTTCCGCGTCGAGCGTGCCGAGTTTCGATTCGAAATGCTCGATCTTCAGCGCGTCCTCCGGCCACGACGCGCTCGCCACGCCGAGCGCGTCGAGCATGCGCGCCGGGCCGCACGCGTAGATCAGCGTGCCCTCGCCCACGGCGAGCGCTGCGAAATCGTTGCGCGTGCCTTCTTCGGAGACATACGCGAAAAGACGTTCGCCGTGCAGCGCGCGCATCTCGTCGAGCAAGGCCATCGACGCGCGCGAGCGGCCGCTGTAGTGCAGTTCGTAGTCGATGCCGAGCGAACGCGCGCGCCGCGCCATCGCGCTGATCGGCGTGATGCCGATGCCGCCCGCGATCAGCACGAGCCGATTCGCGGTTTCGTCCAGGCGGAAGTGATTGCGCGGGCCGCGAATGCGCCAGTGGGCGCCGGGCTTCACGTTGTCGTGCACCCACGCCGAGCCGCCGCGGCTCTGCGTTTCGCGCAGCACGGCGATCTCGAACGCGCGCCGGTCAGCGGGGTCGCCGCACAGCGAATACTGACGCGAGAGGCCTGTCTCGCCACAGACTACGTCGATATGCGAACCCGCCGTCCAGCGCGGCAGATCGCGCCCGTCCGCCGATACCAGCCGCACGCGCACGATACGATCCGCGCACGCATCGACCGAATCGACGATCACCGCGCGGCTCACCGCATGCGACGACGGCTCACCGATCCGCACCACCGCGCGCGCCTCGCGCACGGACGGATCGGCGCGCTCCGGGTTCATCGCCGGGTCCCATTCCACCAGGAGATGCTCTGGCCCGCGAAACGACGTGTTCGGCACATAAGTGAAGCGCTGCTCGGCGAGCCGCATGTGCGGCAGGCGGCGCGTGAGTTCGTCGAGAAAGACTTGCATCTCCATGCGCGCGAGGTTCTTGCCCATGCACTGATGCGCGCCGTAGCCGAAAGTCAGCTGATCGCTGGCGTTTTCGCGACGGATGTCGAAGAGATCGGCATCGGCGAACTGATGCTGATCGTGATTCGCCGACGACGTGACGATCAGAAGCTTCGAGCCCGCAGCAATGTCGATTCCGCCGATCGTCACGTCTTTCGTCGCGAGCCGGCGCCACGCCGCGACGGAGCCGTTGTGACGCAGGCACTCCTCGACTGCGTTCGGAATGAGGCTCGGGTCTTCGCAGATGTCGCGCCACGCGTCGCGATGTTGCAGCAGCAGCTTGAGCGCGTTCGCGGTGGCGTTCGCCGTGGTCTCGTGCGCAGCGACGATGCCGGCCATCATCATCGAATGCAGGTATGAATCCGTCACGACTTCGGGCAGTGCCTTCTGCTTGCGGATGCCGTACTGCATCCAGCCCGGACCGGACGGGTCTTCGCGCATCTTGTCGAGCACCTTGCCCGCGTATTGCCAGAACTTGCCGACCGCGTGCGCGACCTCGACCTGCTCTTCCGGCCTCGGCCGTCCCCACGTGTTGACCGTGTGCGCGATCGAGTAGAGGCGCAGCGTATCCATGTCTTCCTCGGGCACGCCGAGAAAATGCAGCGCGACGGTGAGCGGCACTTCCCACAGCATCTGATCGACGAGATCGGCGCGGCCATCGTCGATGAAGCGATCGACATATTCGCGTGCGAGCGCGCGCACCATCGGTTCGTGATGCGCGAGCGCTTCCGACGTGAACGGGTCCATCAGCGCGCGACGGCGCGGCATGTGCGCGGGCTCGTCCTCGTTCACGAGCGTGCGGTTCAGCGCGAAGCCGTACGACGCGAGCACGGCGTTCGCTTCGGGCCCGGTCGGCGTGATCTTCTCCAGCGCGATCGACGGGCTGAACGTGAGGTTGTCGCGGAAGATCGCCTTGATGTCGTCGTAACGCGTGACGACCCAATAGCCGAGCGTCGGGCTCCAGAAAACCGGCTCCTGTTCACGGGCCCAGCGCACGTACTCGGGCGGGTCCTGGCTGTAGCCGTCGCCGAATGGATCGAACTCCGCCGCGGGCGCGCTCACGGGGCAGCCGTTCGGCGCGCGGGCATCGTCATGAAAAGGGCAGCGGGGCGCGCGGTCTTGGCCGGCCACATCGGTCATGCTCGTCTCCTGATTGTTCTTTTAGCGTGACCATAGTATGCAACGGCTCACCACTTCCAGCGCACGCCCAGACCGCCTTCGATCGCGCTGCGGTGCGAGCCCCCGACATTGGTCGAGTACGAGACGTTTGCGGACAGACTGCCGCGCGCGCTGACCTTCGCGACGACGCCCGCACCGAATTGCGCGGTCGTCGCGGACACGCTCGTCGGGATGACGGTCGTGCCCGCGAAGGTCGCGGTATCGGTCGCGCCGAAATAGCGCCACAGGTTCGCGCGCAGATACGGCTCGAAGGTCGTGCCGGCCGCATCGACGTGACCGTAGAAGCGCACGCCGAGCCGGCCGACGAAACCGCTCGCTTCATCGAAGGACACGGTCGAGATGCCATCGTCGATATCGTGGAGACTGGCGTGCTGCCAGATGAGTTGCGCCTGCGGTTCGATCGCGAGGCCCGCGGGCAGCGGGATCGGCAAGCCCGCTTCGATCGATGCGGCGAATGCGCTGCCATGCGTCGTCGCGCCGACGCCGCGGTTCGATTGCGGATCGGCGGTGAGCGAGCTGCCGAGCAGCACCGCGTCGGTATACCAGCCGCTCGGGCCGATGTGCGTCCAATAGAGTCCGGCGCTATACGCGTTGATCGACAGATGGCCGGCGTCGGAGTTGGGAAAGCCGAGCGCGAACCCGTCGATATCACCGCTCGCGCGCGCGAAGCTGAAGAAGAATCCGTAGTGGTTGCGATGCCCGCTCGATGTCGTATCGGCGTAGATATCGTGGCCGATCTGCACGCCGCCGATGCCGCCGCTGAACTCGGGATCGGCCGCGCCGCTGTTGTGCTGCGTCGCGTGGCCGCCCCAGACGCGCGCCCACGCCGCGGGCAGCGCGCCGTTTTCCGTCAGCAACGCCTGCTCGCCCTGACGCTCGTGGAACGTGCCGATTTGCTGGATCGTCAGCTCGCGCGCGATCGGCGGCAACTCGGCGTAGACCGGCACTTCCATACGATACAGCGGGATCGGCGCTGAGCCGGGCGGCGGTGGGGCTGGAAGCGGCGGTGTTCCTGCGGCGGCAGTCGGCGTGGGGTCCGCGGGCGTTGTCGGCGTTGTCGGCGTTGTCGGCGTTGTCGGCGTTGTTGGCGTTGTTGGCGTTGTTGGCGTTGTTGGCGTTGTTGGCGTTGTTGGCGGGGGCGGAGCCACTGCAACAGGGGGAGCGGGCGGCACGCTCGAGCGCAGATACCAGTTGTCCGCTGTTCCCTCGCTCACGCCGCCCTTGAACAGATAGTACGTGTAAGCGCCCGCGTTCATGGAATGCGCGAGCGTGAAAGCGCCCGGCGACGTCGTCGCGCCGTTCGTCGCCTGCACGACCAGAATCCCGTCGTTCACCGTCAGTCCGCCCGTGCCGCCGATGTTCGTCACGCCGATCGACGTCGTTCCCGCGCCCGCGCCCTGGGCGATCACAAGCCTGTCGCTCGGCGCACCATCCGCGCCGAGCGCGCTCTGCACGAGCAGCCGTCCGTCGTTGCCCGTGTAGTTGCCGTTCACGACGAACGCGTCGCTCGTGCTCGGGCCGCCGTTCGTCAGATCGATCGTGCCCGCGTTGTTGAGCGCGACGAGTTGCCCGGCGATCGCCGGCTGTATCGATGTGTTGCCGATGCCGCCCGCCAGAATCGTGCTCGTCGCATCGAGATTCAGTGCGCCGGTGCCGGTCGCGACGTCGCCGAGCGTGAGGCCGTTCGCGTCGAACGTGAGCTGCGTGTTGTTCGTCGCATTCACCGTCTCCCAATTGGCATAACGCGCGAGGCCGCTCGTCTGCACGTTGTCGAATGTCAGCGCATCGACGCCCGGGCCGCCGTCGAAGCGCGTCGTCGCGGCAAGCGTGATGTCGTTCAGATTGCGGATCACGGCGGAGTCGTCGCCTGCGCCGAGCGAGACCGGCCCCGCGATCGTGCCGCCGCTCCAGGTCAGCGTGTCGGTGCCGGTCGTGGTGGTAACGCCCTGCCCGATCGACCCGCCCGTGATCGTCAGCGCGTTGTTGCCGCTGCCGAGATCGACGCGTCCGCCGATCGTGCCGCCCGAGAGCGTGAACGTGTCGTCGTTCTGCGCGGCGGTCACGTTCGTGTCGATCTGCCCGCCCGACATCTCGAAGATGTTCGCGCCCACGTTCAGATCGACATTGCCGATGCGCCCGTCGGTGATGCGCGCGACATCGCCATTCGCGAACACGCCGACGATGCGCCCGCCCGACATCGTGAACGTGTCGCGCGCGTCGCCCTGATCGAGCGAATCGACCTGGCCCGCGGTCATCGTGAAAGCGTCGACGCCGTCGCCCTGGCGAATCTGTCCCGTGACGACGCCGCCGTTCATGTTGAACGTGTCGGCGCCGGTGTCGGTGCGAACCGCGACGCCCGCGCCTCCCGCGATCGTGCCGGTGTTCGTGACCGACACGTTGATCTTGCCGCTCGCGACGATCGCCTCCGCGCTCGTGCCGCGAATCGCGCCGGTGTTGTTGATGGTCTCGGCGCCGCCGGCGATGGTCACGCCGGTCGCGCCTTGAATCGTGCCCGCGTTCTCCAGCGTGCCGCCCCCGTTCGCGACGATGCCGCTCGCGCGCTGGCTCACGATGCTAGCGCCCGCCGCATTGACGACCGACGCCTGATTCGCGAGCCGCACACCGTTTCCTCCTGCGCCGCGCACGAGTATTGATCCGGTGTTCGTAACCAGTCCCGGCGAGGCATCCTGCGAGGCGATGCCCTGCGCGTTGTTGCCCGATACGTCGATCGTGCCGTTGTTCGTCACGACGTTCTGGCCAGGCGTGCCGCTCACTGTCATGCCGCTCGCCGATGCGCCCGTCGTCGTGATCGAACCGTTGTTGATGAGCGTGTCGCGGCTCGTGTTCGCGCCCATGCCGGGCGATCCCGAGCCGCTCGTGACGATCGCGCCGTCGTTGATCAGCGTGCCGCCGCCCGGGCTGCCGTAATCGCCCATTCCCGTGGCGTTCGCGCCGCTCGTCGTGAGCGTGCCGCCGGCTGCGTTGCGCATCGTGACGGCGGCCGCGCTGTTGAACATCGCTTCGGAACTCACGCCGGTCGTGAAGATGGCGCCACGGTTCACGAGCACGTTTTGTCCCGTCGCGCCTTGCGATGTCATGCCGTCGAAAGAATCGCCGTTCACGCGCAAGATACCGGCGTTCGTCGCCGTGCTCGTATTGCGGACAAAAAGTCCGTTGCGGTTGGTGATATCGAGTTCGGCGCCCGGCAGCACGTTGATCGTCACATTGACGCTGCCCGCAACGGCAATTACCGGAACGGTAGATGGATTGGGCTGACTGGTATCGCAGGTTGCGCTCTTGCCGGACTGCGGCGCGGTGTTGTCGCACGCGCTGAGCGCGGGGACCGCGCGAACGAGAATGGAGACGCCGAACGCAATCGAGATGGCATGAGCGAGCGGCGTCGATCGTACCTGAAGGGACGAGCGGCGCATGAGATCTTCGGCCTGCGGACGGTTTCGATTTGCTCAGCAGTGCGGCGCATCGTTCCACGATGCACGCGTCTGCATAGTGCTGCCGGCAGGCAGCAATTCGCTCAGAGTAGTGCACCCATTGCGCTTATGCAAAGGACGTTGAATTGTGCGCCGCGCCGTCTCTCGGATCGTTCAGATCGGCTTGCCTTCGCTCGACGCCCAGTTGGGCATCAACGTGTTGCTCGGCAGCGTTTCATCGATCAGCTTGCGCGCGGTCTGACGGCCCGCGACCGGCAGCCCTTCGGGATCGAGCACGCCGATCTGCACCAGCACCGAGGCCTGATCCCAATAGATGTGCTCGTTATAGAGCTTGTCGCCGCGAAAGCGGATCACAGCGAGCATCGGGACTTCGAAGTATTTTCCCGTCGGTGCGAGGCCGGGCAGCAGCCAGTCGATTTCGCGGTCGTGCGTCGCACAAAACACGAACTCATCAACCACGCGGTCCGAGCCGATCGTGCGTGACACCGGAATCAACTTCGTATCGGCCGGGTTCGAATGGACGAAGTGATATCGATAGAAGCGCTTCAACTGATCGTGACCGACGCCGCCCGTCATCGTTGGCACGTGATTCACGTAGGGCTCGGCGATCATCGTCGGCATGACGGCGTCGACGTCGCGCGTGCCGAACTCGAAATAGCAGTGCTGCTCCCACAGCAGATTGAGGTCGAAGAGCGGGCCGAGCACTTTGCGCAATATCGCGAGCGTGCGCGAGTACGCCATCAGCGCCGCGGGTTTGTCGTAGTGCTCGCTGCCCGGAATGATGAAGCCGCTCGATGTGCCCGGATATGCATATCGCTCGATGTGCGGCTTGCCCGCGAACGCGGCCTCGATTTCGCGCTGTTCGGGCGCGCCGTGTTCGGGGAAGTGGAACACCATCGGGCAGCGGATCGTGGGGATATCGGCGCGGCAGGCGGCGAAATCGTCAGCGTAATAGCAGGCGGCGCAATCGACGTCGGCCTGCGCGGCGATGCGCGTCGCGAGCCGTCCGCCGCGCCCGAAACCGACCACGCCGACCTTGCCCGCATGCTGCGGCAACGCGCGCAGCGCATCGACGAGCGCCGCGAAATTTTCCGCCGCGATGCCGCCGGGCTTCGGATCGTAGTCGGGAAGGCGCGGCGCAAGCACGACGTAACCTTCTTCGGCGTAAAGATCAGCCGTGTGCGTGATGAAGTCATCGAGGCCCGCGTCGTCGTGCAACAGCACGATGCCTGGGCCCGAGCCCTTCGCGGGCTGGGTCACGTAAGCGGGAATGGCCGTGCCGTCGCGAAGCGTGATGTCGATGAACCTGCCGCTCATTGCGTGCGTCTCCTTATATGTAGTGTTCGCGGCCACCGCGCGCTCACGACAGCAGCGTGTCGGCGAGCAGCTTGACGTTCAGCACGACGATCACCGCCGCGACGAGCCACGCCAGCCCGCTCGTCCAGCGCGAGACGGCGAAGACGCCCATTTTGCGACGGTCCGACACGAAGCGCACCAGCGGAATGACGGCGAACGGCAGTTGCATCGACAGAATCACCTGGCTCAGCACGAGCAACTGACCCGTGCCCTTCTCGCCGTAGATCGCGGTCACGACAATCACCGGCACGATGGCGATCGCGCGCGTGATGAGCCGCCGTGCCCAGTTCGGAATGCGCAGTCGCAGAAAGCCTTCCATCACGATCTGGCCGGCGAGGGTCGCGGTGACGGTCGAGTTCAGGCCGGACGCGAGCAACGCAACGGCGAAGAGCGTCGATGCGATGCCCAGGCCCAGAAGCGGCGATAACAGATGGAAGGCGTCGCCGATCTCCGCGACTTCGTCGTGACCGCTCGCATGAAACACGGCAGCGGCGACGATCAGAATCGCCGCGTTGATGAAAAGCGCGAGCGTCAACGCGATCGTGCTGTCGATGGTCGCCCAGCGGATCGCGGCGCGACGCGCTCGCACCGATTTGCCGTACGCGCGCGTCTGCACGATCGACGAATGCAGATACAGGTTGTGCGGCATGACCGTCGCGCCAAGGATGCCGATGGCCACGTACAGCATTTCGCGATCCGCGACGATGCGCGGCGACGGGATGAAGCCGCGCAACACATCGGCGAGCGGCGGCGCCGCGGCGGCGATCTGCAACGCGAAGCAGCTCGCAATCACGACCAGCAGCGCGATGACGAACGCCTCCAGCAAGCGAAAGCCCTTGTTGATCAGCAGCAGCAAAAGGAAGGCGTCGAGCGCGGTCAGGAGCGCGCCCGCAATCAACGGGATGCCGAACAGCAATTGCAGCGCGATGGCCGTGCCGATCACCTCGGCCAGATCGCACGCGACGATCGCCGCCTCGCACGCGAGCCACAGCGCGAAATTCACCGGCTTCGAATAATGATCGCGGCACGCCTGCGCGAGATCGCGGCCGGTCGCGATGCCCAAACGGACCGCAAGCGCCTGAAGCAGGATCGCCATCAGATTCGACAGCAGGATGACGGTGAGCAACGTGTAGCCGAAGCGCGAGCCGCCGGCGATGTCGGTCGCCCAGTTGCCCGGGTCCATATAGCCGACGGAAATCATGTAGCCGGGTCCGGCGAAGGCGAGGAAGCGGCGAATCCATCGACCGCCCGTCGGCACATGCACCGACGCGTACACCTCCGGTAAGCTCGGGCGGAACGCGTCATCCTGCTCGGGCGGTTTCGACGCGGGGCGTACAGGATCAAGCATAGGCACGTTTCTCCTGCGGATACGGGCAGTGGGCGTGCTGAAAATATGCGCCGGGGCGGATGAACATTCAAGCGCGCGCAGGTGTGAGAACGCGCGTCGAAAGTCACGCTCAATGCTGATAATTCGACTTATCAGATGTAGCGATTTTTGTTGTCAAATTCGAAGCTGGTTGATAACCTTGCCCCAAATGGTTGAAAAGAAAGGATAAATGAGGCCCGACGCCACAGCTTCCGCAGACCGTTTGGCAGACGGCGCGACGAACTCCGTCGCGGATAGCGCGCGTCTGCGCGCTCCAAGCCGCCTCACGCGCCAGCATTTCGCGCTGTATCGCGGCTATCTGGACGGCGTGTCTGAAGCGCAGTTGCACGCATCGTACGGCGATGCCGGGACCGATGTCCGCGCCACGCGACGACTGATCGACGCACTGCGTGACACGCTTTCGGTCCTTGCCCGGCGCGCCCGCGACACCGAGGCCGCGCATCTGTTGCGGCTTCGTCCTGGCAGCATTCCGCTGTTCGAGCCGCCTCCGGCCACGGCCGCGCCCACACTCGACGAATTCCGCGAAAACGTCGATCCGGACGGCGTCTACAGCGAATCGGAACTGCTGGCGCTATATCAAGAGGCCTATCCGCCAGTCACCTCCCCTGCCCTCGATCGGCGTGCCGCGCGCAATGTAAGGCTGCGGCGCCGGCAGGCGGATGCGCTTGCGCGCATGGAAGCGTCGCTCGCGCAGGATCCGAGTCCGGAGCATCCCATCGATGGCTGGTTCGAACCGGCAATCACGATGCGGCTCACATCGGCGAGCCTGGCGACGATCGCGGATGTCATCGAATTGATCGAACGCCGTCGGCATCGCTGGTACGCCGCTGTGCCGCGACTCGGTCCGAAGGGCGCGCAACGTGTGGTCGACTGGCTGCAACTTCACGCTCAGGCGCTGCGGCACACGTTTTCGCCGCACGCGCTCGTGCCGCGACGGCAATGGCGCACCGGCGAAATGTCGCCCCCGCCGCGTTCCGAAACCGATGGGAGCGACGTGTTCGTGATCGCCCCGCTGGAGGTATTGCGGGTTCCGGCGCGGCTGGACGGGTCAAAAGGGTCGAATCGGACCGGCGCGGGAGCGCGTTTCGATACGGATGTCCGTGCGATTTCCGCTTGGCTCGACGCTCGATCGAGCAGTGAGCACACGCGCCGCGCGTATCGACGTGAGGCGGAACGCTTGCTCCTGTGGGCGCTCGTCGAGAAAGACAAGCCATTATCGTCGCTCGATCCGGGGGAATGCGCGGAATATATCGGTGCGTTTCTGCCGAACCCTCGGCCGGCGGCTCGATGGATCGCGACTCATCGGAGCGAACGATGTCTCGCCACCTGGCGTCCCTTCGCTGGTCCACTTTCGGACCGCAGCCGGGAAACGGCCCGCTCAATCCTGAGCGCGCTGTGCGAATGGCTCGTCGGTGAGAACTATCTGGCCGACAACCCGTTTGCGGGCTTCGCGCGGGTCGCGACACCGCCTGTGTTCGAGTCGGCGACGCGATCGCTCGACCTGGAGCAGTGGAGAAACGTGCTGCTTTCGGTCGAACGTTCCGATTATTCGTTTTCCGAGCATCGCGACAGACTGGCGCTGCTTCTCGCGTACGCCACCGGCCTGCGTCGCGCGGAGCTGGCGGCCGCGACGACAGACGCACTGAGCGTCGGGAGGTTGTCGGGCGTGATTGGCCCCGTCTGGCGTCTGGCGATCGACGAGGGTCGCGGTGCCTCTCGCTCGGTGCTCCTGCCGGCGGCCGTCGTCGAAGCCCTTGGGGAAAATCTCGCATTGCGCGGCCTTTGCGCGCCCCTGGACTGCCCGGAAGGCACGCCGATTCTGGCTCAGGCACGAGGCGGGCGAGCGCTAACGCCGGACGGTGTCGGAAAGATCTTCAAGGGCATCTTCGCAAATGCGGCAGTGTTCATGGAAGCGCGGGAGCCCGGTACGGGCCGGGAGTTGAAACGAGCGAGCACGCACTGGCTCCGCCATACCCACTCCGCGCACGCGCTCGGACACGGCGCGACACTGCGCGAGGTCAGTATCGGACTTGGTCATGCCGACGTTTCGACCACCGCCGTGTATCTCAAAAACGAGGACATTGGCCGCTTTCTGGGCGTTGAAAAGCTGATTCGCAGCGCCTCGATGTCCGCGAAAACGGCAGAGCCGTCCTGAATTCGCGTTTACACAAGCGCCCGACGTTGTAAAAATGCCCGCTGGGGTCGCTCAAGTACTTCAGAGTTTACTTGAGGTTTACCGGTTCGCCGTTTATTCTTCGGTTTGCAGCTTGTTTTCCACAAACCGAAGAATTATTTGCTTACCCAGGCCCGCCAGTGACTGCGAACTCC